>NZ_JBFUGE010000003.1:0-74474 GCF_056403075.1 Ideonella sp. P3_A4
ATCCAGGCCTACCTGGCCGACATCTTCACGCTGCCCGGCAGCTTGGCCGGCCTGCCCGGCATGAGCGTGCCGGCGGGCTTCGGCGAAGGCGGCATGCCGGTGGGCCTGCAGCTGCTCGGCAACTACTTCGCCGAAGGCCAGCTGCTGCACGCGGCGCACGCCTTCCAGCAAGCCACTGACTTCCACACCCGCCAACCATGAGCAGCATCCCGCAACTCATCCGTGGTTACGAGGTCGTGATCGGCCTCGAAACCCACGCCCAGCTGTCGACCGCGTCGAAGATCTTCTCCGGTGCGTCGACCCAGTTCGGCGCCGAGCCGAACACCCAGGCCTGCCCGGTCGACCTGGCGCTGCCTGGCACGCTGCCGGTGATCAACCGCGGCGCGGTGGAGCGGGCGATCCGCTTCGGCCTGGCGGTGGGTGCGAAGGTCGCGCCGCTGTCGATCTTTGCCCGCAAGAACTACTTCTACCCTGACCTGCCCAAGGGCTACCAGATCAGCCAGTACGAGACGCCGGTGGTGCAAGGCGGCAGGGTGCACTACTTCGTCGGCGACCAGGCCAAGACGGTGCACCTGACCCGTGCCCACCTTGAAGAAGACGCCGGCAAGTCGATGCACGAGGGGCTGGAGACGCCAGGCTGCTCGGGCATCGACCTGAACCGCGCCGGCACGCCGCTGCTGGAGATCGTCACCGAGCCCGACATGCGCTCGGCCGCCGAAGCCGTGGCCTATGCCAAGACCTTGCACACGCTGGTGGTGTGGCTCGGCATCTGCGACGGCAACATGCAGGAAGGCTCATTCCGCTGCGACGCCAACGTCTCGGTGCGCAAGCCCGGCGCGCCCTATGGCACGCGGCGCGAGATCAAGAACCTGAACAGCTTCCGCTTCCTGCAGATGGCGATCGACGCCGAGGTGCAGTGGCAGATCGACGAGATCGAGGACGGCCGCGCCGTCCAGCAAGCCACCGTGCTGTTCAACCCGGACGCCAACGGCGGCCGCGGCGCGACGCGCTCGATGCGGACCAAGGAAGACGCGCACGACTACCGCTACTTCCCCGATCCCGACCTGCCGCCGCTGGTGATCGCGCCTGAGTGGATCGCCGAGGTCAAGGCTGCGATGCCCGAGTTGCCCGGTGCGATGGCCGAGCGCTTCGTCACCGCCGACGGCCTGGCCGAGTACGACGCGTCGATGATGGCGCAGAGCTTGGCGTTCGCCCGCTACTACGAAGCGGCCCGCGATGCGAGCAAGGCGCCGAAGCTGGTCGCGAACTGGCTGATGGGCGAGGTCAGCAAGCGGCTGAACACCGAAGACCGAGAGATTGCGGACGTGCCGGTGGCGCCGGCAACTTTGGCCGCGCTGATTGCGCGCATCCAGGACGGCACGGTCTCGAACAACGCGGCCAAGCAGGTCTTCGAAGTCCTGTGGACCGGTGAAGGCACGGACGTCGACGCAGTCATCGAGGCCAAGGGCTTGAAGCAGATGAACGACAGCGGCGCGCTGGAAAAGATCGTCGACGACGTGATCGCTGCCAACGCCAAATCGGTCGAGGAATACAAGGCCGGCAAGGACAAAGCCTTCAATGCGCTGGTCGGCCAGGTGATGAAGGCCAGCAAGGGCAAGGCCAACCCGGCGCAAGCCGGTGAGCTGCTGAAGGCACGTCTGACCTGACGGTTGAACGGCACGCCATCCGCCAAGCGGGTGGCCGCTCTGCGTTGCAGGTGCCTGCGTTATCTCGCGGCGGCCCGCAGAGCGAGATAAGCCTGCACCTGAGCCCAGCTGACGCTGCCGTGGCCACTGCTGTCGATCGCGTCGAAATGGCGCGCGACAAAGCCCAGCCCCGCGGCCTCGGCCTGGGCGCGGCTGATGTGGCCTTGGCCCGAGGTGTCGGCCGCCTCGAAGCGGCCACGCAGCTTGGCATCGACTTGCGCCTGCAGCGCCGCGCCCTCGCTGGCTGGCGCGGGCCGGGTGTGGCGCAGCGCTTCGGGCAGCGCGGGGTCTCGCAGCACTGGCGTGGCGGCATTGGCGCAGAACGTGGCCAGCAGGGCCGCTGCTGCGGCAAGGGCTCGGCGTTGCAAATGCTTCATTTCGCCACCCCCTGGTTCGATGCGCGGGCCGCTGCCAGCGCGCCTTGGTAGAACGCCGCGAGGTCGGCCTTCTCGACCCGCCGCGAGTCGTCGTCGAGGTAGGTCATGTGGCCGCCGACATAGGTGCGCACCGTGAAACGCGGCGCCAGCGCAGGCAGCCGCTGCAGGTCGCGCTCGGTCTGGTAGAACGGTGTCGCCAGGTCGTCCACGCCGGCCAGCGACAGCACCTGCAGCGACGGGTTCAGCGTCATCGCTGCGGCCAGATCGGGGATGCCGTCGGGCACGAAGTTGCCGTCGTGCGAGAAGTCCCAGTAGTCGATCGCGTTGACGACGGTGGCATAGCGCGTCTTCGTCCCGTAGCCCAGCACATTGGGCAGATAGGCGCGGATGGCGTCGCCGAACTCGCTGCTGATGACTGTCGATGAGGGGTCGCCTTCGGCGGCCAGCGGACTGCCGATCGGCACCGCCATGCGCGCGTCGTAGCGGCCGGTCAGCTGGCCTGCGATCAGCTGGCGCTGGAAGCGGTCGGGCCCGAGGCTGAACTCGCTTTGCCACAGGCTCAAGCCCGCGCCGGTGTTGTCGACCAGCTGGTTGTACAGCTCGTTGCTCGGTGTACCCGTGCCGGCCAGGTAGTCCTCGACCACCGGGTGGTAGCTCAGCTCAGCGAAGCTGCGCATCTCGCCAAGGAAGGCGCCGAGGTCGGCAGGCACCGGGTTCGTCAGTTCGAACCAGGCGCCCACGGCCGAGTAGCTGGGCAGGTAGCCGGTGCAGTCGGCGGTGTCGGGCGCGAAGATCGCACAGTTGCTGTTGTAGTCGAGGATCGACGACTGCAGCATCACGCCGGCCAGCGGCACGCCCGCCGATTCGAGCCTCTCGGCCAGCACGGCGCTGCGCAGCGTGCCGTAGCTTTCGCCGAACAGGAACAACGGCGAGGCCGCACGGCCGTTCAACGCCAGCCAGCGCCGGATGCTGTCGCGGAACAGGTCCGCGTCGGCGTCCACGCCCCAGAAGCTGCGGTTCATGTACGGGCTGATCGCTTCGGACAGGCCGGTGCCGACCGCGTCGATGAACACCAGGTCCGACTGGTCGAGCAGCGACTCGGCGTTGTCAACCAGTGCAAAGGGCTTGGTCGGCGTGGTGCTGGGTGCGCCGGTCACCAGCCGCTTCGGGCCGAACGAGCCCAGGTGCAGCCAGACGCTGGCCGAGCCCGGGCCGCCGTTGTAGAAAAAGGTCACCGGCCGCGTGGCCGGGTCGGCGCCGTCCTTGGTGTAGGCGACGTAGAACATGCTGGCCAGGGCCGAATCGCCGACCAGCGCGCGGGCCGTCAAATGGCCGGCGGTCGCGGTGTAGGCCAGCGTGCTGCCGCCGAGCTTCAGCGTGTGCGGTGTGACCGCCGCAGCTTCGGTGGCACTGCTCAGCGAGGCGCCAGCGGCGCCGCTGTAGCTCACCGGGTCGTCATAGGCCAGCTCGACATCGCTGCCGCCCCCGTCGCCACCCCCGCCGCCGCAGGCCGTGACCAGCAAGGCGAACACGCCGCAGCAGGCGGCACTCAGCAGGGTCGACCTGCTGAATGGCCGGGTAGACAAAGTCGACCGGGGGGACATCAAGGGCAGTCGCATGGCCGCAGCTTAACGCCGGCCGATGACACCGTGTCAGCGCCTGTGACGAGGCCGGCGCGTGGCGGAACGAAGCGGGCCTGCGCGTGACCGAGCGCCGCTGCTGCCGGGCGATCTCAGCGCGACGGCGTGCTGGCGCTGGCCGGCGGCGCCAGGCCCAGGGCCTCGGGCCGCAGTGCCTGCACGACCAGCTTGCACGACAGCTTGTCCTGGCCCTTGCGTTCCAGCACCGCGTCGCGTTTGACCATCGTGATCGTGACGCCGGCCTTGGGCGACGTGTAGCGGGCCTCGCGCGAGTCGCGCACGCGCTGCAGCGTCCAGTTCTCACCTTCGTAGCGCACCTGCGCGCCGCGGGGCGAGAAGTCGCCCCTCAGCGTGGTGCCGCCATCACATTGGTAGTCGGCCGGGCCGGCGATCGCCGCCGTGCCGCCCAAGGCCATCACGCCGGCGAGCAGCCACAGGCGGGCGGGGTGGCGGGTGAAAGGCTGGGTCGGCATGGCAGTCATCGGGCGCTTCCGGAAAGTGGGGAATCAAGGGGACGAGGGGTTGCGGCTGGCCGGTGCCGATGACGGCGTTGGGATCGGCCCCATGCCGCCGGGCGCAGCGCCGGCCCACAGGGCGCGCAGCCGCACCAGCTCGGCGTCGAATTGTTTGGTCAGGCGCTCGCGTTCGGCTTCCTGGTCGCGCAGGATGATGTCCTGGGCTTCGATCGCGCCTTCGTTGGCGGCGATGCGGGCGCGCAGCGCCTGCGGCAAAACCTTCTTGCCAACGGCCTCTCGTTCGCTCTGCAGAACCTGTCTTTCCTCTTCCAATTCGGCCAGGCGGCGCTGTGCGGTCTCGATCTGCTTGTCCACCGGTTCCTGCGCCCGGGTGCGCGCTGCGTCATGCCGGAGCAGGTCGGGGTAGCGCGTCAGCAGCGCGCGGTCGCGCCGGGCCTCGGCTTCGCGCGCCACGCGCGCCTGTTCGGCGTCACGCCGCACCTTCTCGGTCCGGGCTTTTTCCTCCGGGCTTTGCGCCGGCGGCAACACCCCTTTGGGGCTGCCGTCGCGGTTGAGCATGCGCTGTTCCTGCGCGACGCACTCGGGAATCGGCCGGTCCGAACTGAGCCGGTGGCCTTGCGCGTCGATGCAGGTGTAGATCGACGTCGCCGGCGCGTCGTTGGGCTTGGACGGTTTGGGCGGCGGCGTTGCAGCCCCCGCCGCTGCGGTCAACACCACCAGCAGACCGGCCCAGGTGTTGCGCATGGTGCGGCTCACACCCCGTAGCGCTGGCGGTAGGCCTCGACGCGGCCGGTGTTCGCCTTCAGCACGGGGTCGTCGGTTTCAGCCAGGAACTGCATCAGGTCGGCGAGGGTGGCAATGGACAGGACCCGAAGTCCCAGGTCCTGCTCAACGTATTGAACACCCGATCGGTTGTCCGCCGAGTTGTCGCTCGCGCGTTCTTGCCGGTCCATCGTGATGGCCACCCCGACTGGCGTCGCGCCGGCGGCGCGGATCATGTCGGCGGCCTCGCGCTTGGAGGCGCCGTCGGTGATCACGTCATCGATGATCAGCACCCGGCCCTTGACCGGCGCGCCGACCAAGGTGCCACCCTCTCCGTGGTCCTTGGCTTCCTTGCGGTTGTAGGCGTAGGGCACGCTCTTGCCCTCTTTCGCCAGCCCGATCGCGACMGCTGCGGCCAGCGTGATGCCCTTGTAGGCCGGGCCGAACAGCATATCGAACTCGAGGCCCGAGGCGATCAGCCGGCGTGCATAGAATTCGCCCAAGCGCGCGAGCTTGGCACCGTCGTCGAACAGACCGGTGTTGAAGAAGTAAGGCGACTGTCGACCAGCTTTGGTCTTGAAGTCGCCGAAGCGCAGCACCCCGGCTTCCACCGAGAACTTCACGAATGCCTGCGCCAGCGGGTCAGTGGAGGCCATGTTCGACATCGAGGACAACACCCATGGGTTTTCGCCTGGTCACGCTCAACCTGAACGGCATTCGTTCGGCCGCCAACAAAGGATTTGTCCAGTGGGCTGAGCAAAGTCAAGCCGATTGTATGGGGGTGCAGGAGGTCAAGGCCCAGGCGCCGGACGTGGCCGGCCGCTTCGAACAGGTGGCGGGCATGAGCGGCCACTTCCACTATGCCCAGAAGAAGGGTTATTCGGGCGTCGGCCTGTACACCCGCCATGAGCCCAGCGAGGTGATCACCGGCCTGGGCGAGCGTCAGTTCGACGACGAAGGCCGTTATGTGGAAGTCCGCTTCGACAAGCCCGGCCGCAAGCTGAGCATCATCAGCTGTTACTTTCCCAGCGGCTCGTCGGGTGAAGAGCGGCAGTTGGCGAAATACCGCTTTCTCGAGGTGATCTACCCGCATCTGATGTCGCTGAAGGGCCAGCGCGAATTCATCCTGGTCGGCGATGTCAACATCGCCCACAAGGAGATCGACCTGAAGAACTGGAAGGGCAACCAGAAGAACTCCGGCTTCCTGCCCGAAGAGCGGGCGTGGATGACGCGGCTGCTCGAAGAGGCCGGCCTGGTCGACGTGTTCCGGCGCCTGAACGACAAGCCCGAGCAGTACACCTGGTGGAGCAACCGCGGCCAGGCCTGGGCCAAGAACGTCGGCTGGCGGCTGGACTACCACCTGGCCACGCCGGCGCTCGCCGCGCACGCCCACCGCGAGCAGATCCACCTCGAGCCGCGCTTTTCAGACCACGCGCCGCTGACGATCGACTACGACTTCAGCCTTTGAGCGCGGCCCGAGGGTCGGGCTGACATCTCCCTGCGCCCGACTGCGCTGCTCGACCCCGTTCCCGCTTGTCCGTACCATGCGCCGGTGGTCGAAGGCTGCGCGGCCTGCCATCCCGTCTTGCTGCGCCGTCTTGGCACCCTCATCAGGAGCGGGGCATGGGATTCTTCAGCAAGATACTCGAGAAGCTCGGCATCGGCGGTGAGGCGGCGGCTGCCGACCACGCTGCCCCACCACCGGCAGCCGCACCGGCCAGCCCGAGCGTCGTTGCCTCGGCCCCGGTGGTCAACCCGATCGCCCTGGTCGACGTCGTGGCCCAGCTCGAGAAGCGCGCGGCCGCGAACCCCCAGAAGCTGAATTGGCGCACCTCGATCGTCGATCTGCTCAAGCTCCTGGACATCGACAGCAGCTTCGCGGCGCGCAAGGAGCTGGCCGTCGAATTGCGCTGCCCGGATGACCTGATGGGCGATTCGGCCAAGATGAACATGTGGCTGCACAAGAACGTGTTGGCACAGATCGCGGCCAACGGCGGCAACGTGCCCAAAGAGCTGCTGGACTGAGCCGGCCCGCAGGGCGGGTCAACACCACACACACCTATCGAGGGGTACGGACATGGGCTGGATCGTCACGTTGATCATTGGCGGCGTCGTCGGCTGGCTGGCCAGCATCGTCATGAAGACGAACGCCCAGATGGGCTTGATCGCCAACGTGCTGGTGGGCGTGGTCGGCTCGCTGCTGGGCTCGTGGATCGCCGGGCTGCTGGGCATCGGGCCGGTCGGCGGCCTGCTCAGCTTCGTGATTGCATTCGGCGGCGCGGTGCTGCTGATCTTCATCCTCGGCAAGCTCGGCATCTTTCGAAAGACCTGATACGGGCTGCAGCCTCCACGACACCCGCAACGATGCGGAATGGCCTACCGCATCTAACGATCAGCGTTTGAGCACCGTTGCCGCCAACAGCGGCAGCTGCGCCAGCAGGATGCAGCTCAGGATCACCGCGCAGCCGGCCCAGCCGCTGGGGCTCAGCCGATCGCCGACCAGCAGCGCACCGAAGATCGCGGCGAACACCGCTTCGCTCGACAGCACCAGCGCTGCGTCCGCCGCATGGGTGTGGCGTTGGGCCACCACCTGCGCGGTGTAGCCGATGCCGACCGAGATCAGCCCGGTGTAGGCGATCGCGCCGGCGGCGGCGCGAACCCCGTCCCAGCTCATGCTCTCCAGCGCTGCGGCCGCCACCAGGCTGAGCACGCTGCAGACCGCGAACTGCACGCAGGCCACCGTGTAAGGCGCGCCGAGCCGCCCAGCGGCCCAGCCGACCAGTACCACGTGCAGCGCCCATGGCAAGACGCTCGCGATGACCCACCAGTCGCCGACCACCATGTGCACGGCCTGGCCCCCGGTCAGCAGCCAGGTGCCCACCACACAGCCCAGCGCTGCCGGCCAGGCGACCCAATGCGGCCGGTGRCCAAACAGGGCCCAGGCCAGCAAAGGCACCGCCGGTACATACAGCGCGGTCAGGAAGCTGGCGTTGGTGACGCTGGTCGTCAGCATGCCGACCTGCTGCAGTGCCGCGCCGAGGAAGATCAGCGTGCCCAGGCCCAGCAACAGCAGCCAGCGCGGCGGACCACCCGCGGGTTGTGGCGGCGCCGCGCGGCCCCGCTCGCGCCAAGCCAGCGGCGCGACCACCAGCGCGCCCAGGGCAAAGCGCAGCCCGGTGAAGCCCATCGGCTGCATGCTGTCCATGCCCCAGGACTGCGGCACGAAGGCCAAGCCCCAGATGGCGGCCACGGCCAGGAGAAGCCCGTCGGCCTGCCAGCGTTTCATGTTGATGTTTTGATGGATGACAAAGCCGGCCAGCATAGCCGCAGCGCATTGCCAACAAGACCGCGCAGCGGACTGGACAGCCTGCCGATCGGGGCCGAAGATGGCCTGGGCGATCGGGCCGGCAGCGGCCCCGTCGGCACCGTGCAGCGAAGCACGGTGGCACTGCACCGAGCCATGCACACAGGGAATGCCATGCACTTCGGCCGCGCGACAGGTGGGGTTCGAGCCCGGCGGTTCGCGGCGGCGCTGCTGGCCGGTGTGGCACTGGCCGGCGGTTCGCTCACGGCGCGCACAGCCGAGCTGGTGTTGGCCACCGCCCGCACCTCGCTGTCGCTGCCGATCCGCGTGGCCGAGTCGCAAGGCTTCTTCGCGGCCGAAGGCGTGACAGTTCGCACCACCGAATGCATCAGCGGCCAGCGTTGCCTGCGCCAGATGTTCGAAGGCGCCGCCGAGCTGGCCACCAGCTCCGACCTGCCGGTGATGTTCAACAGCTTCACGCGCGACGACTACGCGGTCGTCGCGACCTTCGTCACCGCCTCGAACGACTTGAAGTTGATCGCGCGCCGCAGCGCCGGCATATCGGCCGCTGCGCAGCTGAGCGGCAAACGCGTGGGCACCGTCAAGGGCACCAGCGCACACTACTTTCTCGACGCCTTCCTGCTCTTCAACGATGTCGACCCGCAGGGCGTCAAGATCATCGGCCTGGCGCCGGAGCAGATGGCCGCGGCATTGGAAAAGCGTGACGTCGACGCGCTGGCGGTGTGGGAACCCGATGGCTGGCTGGCGGTGCGCGCGGTGGGCGCCGATGCGATCGTGCTGCCCAGCCCGCGCATCTACACCGAGTCGTTCAACCTGGTGGCCAGCCGGCGCGTGCTGGCCGAACGCACCGAAGACGTGGTGCGTGTGCTGCGCGCACTGGCGCGGGCCCAGCGCTTCATTGCCGAGCGGCCGCGCGACGCGCAGGCGGAGCTGAAGCAGCGCCTGGGGCTGGACCAGGCCTTCGTCGACTGGGTCTGGAAGGACCTGGACTACCGCCTCGGGCTGGATCAGTCGCTGATCACCACGCTCGAAGCCGAGGCCCGCTGGGCGCTGCGCGAGGGCCATGTGCCGGCCGGCCAGCGGGTGCCCAACTACCTGCGTTTTGTCGACCCCGGCCCGCTGCGCAAGGCGCTGCCGGACAACGCGTCGATTCTTCGATGAGCGGACAGCGCTTGCGCCCCCGCTGGGGTCGGCGGCTGCGCCAGCTGGCCGTGGGCTGGCTGGCCGGCTTGGCCTTGCTCGACGCCGCGGTCGGCGCAGATCTGCGGCTCGCGGTGTCGCGTGGCCCGGTGTCGCTGCCCTTGTATGTGGCCGATGCCAAGGGCTACTTCAGTGCCGAGGGTGTGGGCGTGCGGCTGATCGAATGCCACAGCGGCCGGCAGTGTTTCGCGCAGCTCGAAGAAGGACAGGCCGACCTGGCGACGGCGGCCGAGTTGATCATCGCGCTCGACAGCCTGAAGTCGTCCAACGCGACCATCGTGGCGACCTTGAGCAGCTCGGCGCAGCAGATCAGGCTGGTCGCGCGCCAGAGCGCGGGTATTGCCGTGCCGGCCGACCTGCGCGGCAAGCGGATCGGCACCGTGGCCCGCACCTCGGCCCAGTTCTTCCTCGACAGCTGGCTGCTGTACCACGAGATCGACGTGGCCGATGTTCGCGTCGTCCCGCTCGGGGTCGACCAGCTCGTCGACGCGCTGGCGGCGCGCCGTGTCGACGCGGTGGCGATCTGGGAGCCTGTGGCGGCGCAGGCGCAGGCGCAACTCGGGCGCGACCTGGCGCCGCTGCCGGCGCCTCGCGTCTACAACCAGCATTTCGTGCTGGCGGCCGCTCGCGCCTTGCTGGCCGTGCGCGAGACCGATGTGCAGCGACTGCTGCGAGCGCTGTTGCGCGCCGAGCAACTGATCGCCGAGCGCCCGGCCGAAGCGGCCGAGATCCTGGCCAGCCGGCTGCAATTGGACCTGGGCCAGGTCAAGGCCACGCTGGGGGAGCACGAATTCCGGCTCAGCCTGACGCCGGCGCTGCTGAGCACGATGGACAGCCAGGCCCGCTGGGCCATCCGCGAGCACCTGGTCGAGCCCGGGCAACGGGTCGGCACGCTGCTGGGGGCGATCGATTCCGCGCCGCTGCGAAAGGTGGCGCCGCAGGCGGTCAGCTTGCCGCTGCCCTGACGCCATGCGCATTCGCCACCAGCTGACCGTCTCGGCGCTGATCGCGGTGGTGATGACCGGCGCACTGCTGCTGGGATTGCTGCAGGCCATCCGCGTCAACCAGGAGGGCTTGCAGCAACAGGTCGACGCGCAGGACGTCGCCCGCGACGTGGGCAGCCTGCTGACATTGACCAACGAGTTCGCGACCTACGCTGGCGAGCGGGCCGCTGCGCAATGGCGCTTGCGCCACCAGCAACTGGTGGCCACCGTCGACCGCGCGATCGAACGTTCGTCCCCGGCGTCGCCGGCGCTGCTGGAGCTGCGGCGCAACATCGACAACCTGCCGCCCTTGTTCGAGAAGCTGGTCCAGCAGTCGCTGGCGCCGCCCTCGGCCCTGGAGCAGCGACGCCACGAGCTGCTGGTCGAGCGCCTGCTGACCGAGACGCAGGAGGTGATCGAGAGCGACCACCGCTGGGGCCATGGCGTCGCCCTGCGGCTGGCCGATGACCAGCGCCGCTTCCACCTGCTGGTGCTGGTCACCCCCGGCCTGCTGCTGGTGCTGCTGGTGGCCCTGGGCCTGATGGTGTGGCGGCGCGTGTTGCGGCCACTGGCCCAGATCGAAACGGCGGTGACCGCCATCCGCGCCGGTGACCTGTCGGCTCGCTGCCATGTCGAGGCGGTGGACGAACTCGGCGACACCGCGCGGGCGGTCGACTCGATGGCCGGTGCGCTGGCCGAACAGACCGATGCGCTGCGCGCCTCGGAACGCCATTTGCGGCTGGTGACCGACAACATGCCGGCGCTGATCGGCTACATCGGGGCCGACGGTCGCTACGCGATGGTCAACAAGGCCTACGAAGCCTGGCATCAGCTGCCGCTGGCGAAGATCGTCGGCCAGCGTCCCGACGCCCTCGAGGACGCCGACAGCCTGGCCTTGTTCGCGCCGCATCTGGCGCGCGCCTTCGCCGGCGAGGCGGTCGAATTCGACGCCGACGTGCTGCGGCGCGGGCGCAGCTGGTCGATGCACATGAACTACATCCCGCAGCTCGACGCGCAAGGCCGCACGGTCGGAATCTATGTGCTGGGCAACGACCTGACCGCGCTGCGCCAGAGCGAGCGTCAGCTGCGCGCGGTGATGGAATCGTCGCCCCTGGGCATGTTCCACGCCGATGCAGCGGGGCGCTGTCTGTATGTCAACCCGGCCTGGTTGAAGATCGCCGGCATGAGCCTGGAGCAAAGCCTGGGCGACGGCTGGGCCCGCAGCATCCACCCGGAGCACCGGGCCCAGGTGGAAGAGACCTTTCGCCAGGCGCGCGACGGCCACGGCGTGATCGCCTCCGAACACCGCTACTTGCGCCCTGACGGTCATGAGGTGTGGGTGCGCGCGCACGGCGTGGCCTTGCGCGAAGGCCATCGGGTCATCGGCTACATCGGCACCGTCGAGGACATCACTGCCCGCCGCCAGCTCGACGCCGAACTGGCCGCCCGCAGCCAGGAGCTGGCGCGCTCGAACGCCGAGCTGGAGCAGTTTGCCTACGTCGCCTCGCACGACCTGCAAGAGCCGCTGCGCATGGTCACCAGCTACACCCAGCTGATCCTGCGGCGCCACGGTGAGCAGTTGCCGACCGAGGCGCGCGAGTTCATGGCTTTCGTCGAGGATGGCGGCAAGCGCGCCCAGGCCCTGATCGGCGATCTGCTCAGCCTGGCTCGGGTCAACAGCCAGGGCAAGCCGATGGCCGCGGTGCCGCTGCAGACGGTGCTCGACGAGGTGCTGTGGGGTCTGCGTCTGTTGATCCAGGACAGCCAGGCGCAGGTCACGCATGACGACGCGCTGCCCACCGTCTGGGCCGACAAGCGCCAGCTCGGCCAGCTGATGCAGAACCTGCTGGCCAACGCGCTGAAGTTCCGCAGCATCGAGCCGCCGCGGGTGCATGTGGGCGCGCGACGCGAGCCCGACGGGCGCTGGCGCATCAGCGTGGCCGACAACGGCATCGGCATCGAGCCCAAGTTCCACCAGCGGGTGTTCGCGATGTTCCAGCGCCTGCATCTGCGCGACGAGTACCCCGGCACCGGCATCGGCCTGGCGATCTGCAAGAAGGTGGTCGAGCGCCACGGTGGGCAGATCGGGGTCGACGCCGCGCCGGGTCGCGGGTCGACCTTCTGGTTCACGCTGAGCGCCGTGGCAGATGAGGTGAGCGGCAGTGGCGACCTGACGCTGGAGTCTGCGCCATGACGCTTTCGCGGCGTCGCAGCTGGTGGCTGTCGGTGCTGGGGCTGGCTTTGGTCTATTACGCCGCTGGGCGCCTGGGGCTGCTGCTGGCCTTCGAAGGCAGCAACGCGTCACCGGTGTGGCCGCCGTCGGGCATCGCGCTGGCGGCGCTGGTCTGGGGCGGCCGGCGCCTGCTGCCCGGTGTGGCCGTGGGCGCCTTCGCCGCCAATGCTGTGGTCTTCGCCGCCAACGGCGCCGCGTGGCCAGTTGTGCTGGGCGCCTCGCTGGCGATCACCGTTGGCAATTCACTCGAAGCGTGGCTTGGGGCCACGCTGCTGCGCAAATGGGTCGGCAAGCCCAGTCCGTTCGAACGCCTGGCGGATGTGGCCAAGTTCATCATCGTCGCCGCGCTGGCCAGCGTCACCAGCGCGGCGATCGGCACCGCCACCTTGCTTGTCGGCGGCGTCATCCCCTCAGCTGCCACCGCCACCGTCGCGTGGACCTGGTGGACAGGCGACACCACCGGCATCCTGGTCGTCGCCCCGTTGGTCATCGCCTTGGGCCGCAGCACCACCCCGGGCTGGTCGCTGAAAGCGATGCTGCCGGCCTTGGGCTGGCTTAGCGTGGTGGCCGTGCTGGGTACGCTGGTGTTCGCTTTCCCGGCCAGCGCCCCGACCGCCGATCGCCGGATGGTCTGGCTGTTCATGCCTTGCATCGCCTGGGCGGCCTACCGCCACGGCCCGCTCGGCGTGGCCGCGGCCACCTTGCTGACGGCCAGCCTGGCGGTCTGGGGCACCACGCGCGGGCTGGGCCCGTTCTCTCACGGCCACCTGAACGATGCGCTGATCGTGCTGCAGACCTTTGTCGGTCTGGCCGCCGTGACCGGCCTGGTGCTGGCCGCCGACCGGCGCGAACGGCAGCAATTGGGGCGCCAGGGAGCGGTCACGCGCGACCTGGCGGTGCCCTGGGCCGTGCTGCTGGGTTGCCTGGGCGTGGCGGTGGTCGGCTGGCACCTGATGGCCTCGGACACCGAACGACGGGCGCACGAGCGCTTCGGCTTCGTCGCCGCCGACATCCGCGACCGTGTGGCCACCCGGATGGTCGCCAACGAACAGGTCTTGCGCGGCGCGGCCGGTCTGTTCGCCGCCGCGAACGAGGTCCGGCGCGATCAGTGGCGAGCCTATGTGCAGCAGCTGGAGCTGGCGCGCCACTATCCGGGCATCCAGGGGGTCAGCTTTGCGCCGTGGCTGCGGCCGGACGAACTCGTCGCCCATCAGCAAGCGGTGCGGGCGGAGGGTCTGGCGGACTATGTGGTGCACCCGCCGGGTGAGCGCGCCGGCCACAGCCCGGTGGCCTACATCGAACCGTTCGATGAACGCAACCGGCGCGCCGTCGGCTTCGACATCTTCAGCGAAGCGGTGCGCCGCGCCGCGTTGGAGCGGGCGCGCGACACCGATGAGCCGACGCTGTCCGGCAAGGTCGCGCTGGTGCAGGAAAACGGCGTCGACGTCCAGGTCGGCGCGCTGATGTGCTTGCCGGTCTTCCAGCGCGGCCAGGCGGTCGACACGGTGGAGCGCCGTCGTGCCCAACTGCGCGGCTTCGTCTGCATCGCCTTGCGGCTGGACAACCTGATGCGCGGCGCCCTGGGCCCAGTGGCCGAGCTGGAAGGCGTGGCGGTGCGGCTGTACGGCGGCCGCTCGACCAGCGACCCAGAACGGCTGATGTTTGACAGCGCCGCGGGCCAGCCGACGGGCAGCACCGTCTTTCGCAGCGGCAGCACACTGTCGCTGTCCGGCCAGGAGTGGACGCTGCTGGTGCAAGGGCTGCCGCAGTTCGAAGCCCAGATCGATCTGCAGAAGGCCCAGATCGTGCTGATCGCCGGCGTGGGCCTGAGCCTGCTGCTGTTTGCCCTGGTGCGGGCGCTGACCCTGACGCGTGAGCGTGCACTGCTGCTGGCCGAGGACATGAACGCCGCGGTGCGCGATTCGCAGGCCCAGTTCCGCTCATTGGCCGAATCAGCCAGCGAGGCGATCGTGATTGCCGATGCCGATGGCCGGGTGCGCTCGTGGAACCGCGCCGCGGCGGCCATCTTCGGCCACACGGAGGCCGAGATTCTGGGCAAGAGCCTGATCCGCCTGATGCCCGAGCGTTTTCGCGCGGAGTACCGCGCCGGCCTGGCGCGGGTGCAGGCCGGCGGCCCCACGCCTGCATGGGGCCAGACGGTGCAGCTGACGGGCCTGCGCGCCGACGGGCACGAGTTCCCGATCGAGCTGTCGCTGGCCGGGTGGGACAGCGCCGGCGGGCGCTTCTACAGCGGCATCATCCGCGACATCAGCCAGCGGGTGGCGGCCGACACCGAGCTGAAGGCCAAGACCGAAGCCTTGCAGCGTTCGAATGCCGAGCTGGCGCAGTTCGCCTACGTCGCCTCGCACGACCTGAAGGAGCCGCTGCGCACCGTGGCCAGCTACAGCCAGCTGTTGTCGCGCCGCCACCAGGCCCAGCTGAGCCCCGAAGGGCAGGAGTTCGTCCAGCTCATCGGCGAAGGTGCCAAGCGGGCCCAGGCGCTGGTGTCGGACCTGCTGAGCCTGGCCCGGCTCGACAGCAGTGCCGGGCCGCTGAGCCCGGTGCCGCTGCAGGAGGTGCTCGACGAGGCCCGCCGCCTGCTGGCCACCGCTCTGCAGGACAGCCAGGCCGAACTCAGCAGCGAGGCCTTGCCCTGGGTGCTGGGCGACCGCGCGCAACTGCTGCAGCTGTTGCAGAACCTCATCGACAACGCGATCAAGTTCCGCCGGCCGGGCGTGCCGCTGGYCGTGCACCTGTCGGCCCGGCGTGAAGCCGATGGCGCGTGGCGCATCGACGTGACCGACAACGGCATCGGCATCGAGCCGCGCTTCCACGAGCAGATCTTCACGATCTTCCAGCGCCTGCACCGGGCCGAGATCCCCGGCACCGGCATCGGGCTGGCCATCTGCAAGAAGGTGGTCGAACGCCACGGCGGGCGCATCGGCGTCGAGTCGATAGTTGGCCAGGGTTCGACCTTTTTCTTTACCATCGCTGCAGCGGAGGCAGAAGTGCCGGACATGCACCGTGCACTCGACACCAGGTCATGAACATCCTGCTCGTCGAAGACAACCCGGCCGACATGCGCCTGGTGCGAGAAGCCATGACCGAGTGCGAGGCACCTGTTGCCTTGCACTGGGTGACCGATGGCAGCGCGGCGCTGGATTTCCTGCACCGCAGCGGTGGCCACGAAAAAGCCCCGGTGCCCGACCTGGTGCTGCTGGACCTGAACCTGCCCGGCATCGGCGGCAAAGAGGTGCTCAGCGAGATCAAGCGCGACCCCCGGCTGAGCAGCATCCCGGTGGTGGTCCTGACCTCGTCGTCGGCGCGCCAGGACGTGCTCGACACCTACCGCGCCCACGGCAACGCCTACATGGTCAAGCCGGCTGACTTCGAGGACTACCTCGAGCTGGTCGACCGCATCCAGGCCTATTGGCTGGGTGGCGCCGTGCTGTTGCCCTCGCGCGCGGGTTGATGACCATGAGCCAAGGCCTCGCCTCCGTGCTGCTGATCGAAGACAACCCGGGCGATGCACGCCTGGTGCGCGAACACCTGAGCGACCGTTTCGGCGACGCCTGCCGCCTGCACCAGGCCGATTCGCTGGACAGCGGCCTGCGCTGGCTCAACACGCAGACCGCCGACCTGATCCTGCTCGACTTGTCGCTGCCCGACAGCCAGGGCCTGGAGACCTTCTTCTCGATCCATGCGCACGCCCCCGGCACGCCGGTCGTGATCCTGAGCGGGCACGACGATGACGAACTCGCGCTCGACGCCGTCCGCGCCGGTGCCGAAGACTATCTCGCCAAACAGCACGCCGACGGTGTGGCACTGGCCCGCAGCATGCGCCACGCGGTCGAGCGGCGAAGGGTCGAGAAAGCCTTGCGTGAAAGCGAGGCGCTGTACCGCACCATCGTCGAGACCGCTGAAGAGGGCATCCTGCAGCTCGACGAGCGCCGCACCATCTGCTTCGTCAACAGCCGCATGGCGAGCATGATCTCGCGCCCGCCCGACCAGTTGCTGGGCCGGCGCTTCGAGGAGCTGGTCGACCCCAGCCAGGCCGAGGCGGCGATCAAGCTGCTGGCGCTGTGCGCGATGGGCGAGCGGCGCACGATGGAGGTCAGGTTCCGGCGCGACGACGGAGCCCCGCGCTGGGCCTTGATGGCCGCGGGCTCGGTCCACGCCTTCGGCAGCGAGGCCTACGGCCTGGTCGTGATGCTCAGCGACGTCACCGGCCGCATGCTGGCCGAGCAGGACCTGGCCCGCCTGGCGCGCGGGCTCGAAGAGCGCGTGGCCCAGCGCACCGCGCAGCTGGAGGCCGCCAACGCCGAGTTGACGCTGTTCAACCACGCCATTGCGCACGACCTGCGCACGCCCTTGAACGCGGTCGTCGGCTACGCCTCGTTGCTGGCGCACGAGGAGGGGGCCAAGCTCTCGCCCACGGGGCAGCAGCATCTGCAAGTCCTCAAGGGCAGCGCGCAGGACATGGACGAACTGGTGGGCGGCCTGCTGTCGCTGTCGCAACTGGACCATGCGCCGGCGCGGCGGGTGGCGCTGGACCTGTCGGCGCAGGCCCGGTCGGTCATCGAGCAGTTGCAGATGACCGAGCCCGGGCGCCGGGTCGAGGTCGTGATCGACCCTGGCCTGCAGGCCGAGGGTGACCCGGCGCTGGTGCGCGATGTGCTGGCCAACCTGCTCGGCAATGCCTGGAAGTACACCGGCCGTTGCGCCCAGCCCTGGCTGCATGTCGGCCTGGCACTGGCCGACGGGCGCGAGACCGTGTTCGTGGTGCAGGACAACGGCGTAGGATTCGACATGCGGGCCAGCGCCAAGCTGTTCCAGCCATTCCAGCGACTCGCCTCCAGCGAGGGTTTCGAGGGCACCGGTGTCGGCTTGGCGACGGTTCGGCGCATCGTCGAGCGGCACGGTGGCCGCGTCTGGGCCGAAAGCCAGCCCGGCCAGCGAACCAGTTTCTTCTTCACCCTCGCCGCCCCGACCGAACCCGCTTCGCCGTAAATCTGCCACCTTGTTGTTCTGATGGCTGATGCTTCCTACGTTCTGCTGGTCGAAGACAACCCGGGCGACGCCCGGCTCGTTCGCACGATGTTCGAAGACGCTTCGCCGGGCACCCTGCCCGAGCTGCGCTGGGACCAGACCGTGCGCGCTGCCAGTGAGCGCCTGAGCCGCGAGCCGGGCTGTGCGGCGGTGTTGCTCGACCTGGGCCTGCCTGACTGCGCCGGCGTCGAAGCCCTGGCGATGTTGCGCGACCAGACCGAGCAGGTGCCGATCATCGTGCTGTCGGGCAACGACGACGAGGAGGTCGGCCTGTCTGCCGTGGTCAACGGCGCGCAGGACTACCTGGTCAAGGGCCGCTTCGATGCTGGCCTGCTGCGGCGTGCGCTGCAGTACGCGGCCCACCGCAAACGCGTCGAGCAGAAGCTGATCCAGCGCGCGATGCACGACCACCTCACCGGCCTGCCCACGCGCGCGCTGCTGCTGGACCGGCTGCGCATGGCGCTGAACGCGACCGACCGCGCGGGCAGCCGCGGCGCCCTGCTCTTCATCGACCTCGACCGCTTCAAGCAGATCAACGACCTGTACGGGCATGCCACGGGCGACGCGGTGCTGCTGGCCGCCGCGCAGCGCATGCAGGGCGCGGTGCGGGCGAGCGACACCGTGTCGCGCGTTGGTGGTGACGAATTCATCGTGCTGCTGCCGGTGATCGGCCCGGACGACGCGGCGCAGGCGGTGGCGCAAAAGCTGTTGCAGGCCTTGGCCGCGCCGGTGCCCGTGCCGGGTGGTGAATCGGGCGTCAGCGCCAGCATCGGGGTGGTCGAGTTCGGCACCGGTGAAGCCAGCGCCGAAGAGCTGATCGCCCGCGCCGACGAGGCGATGTACGCCGCCAAGCGCGAAGGCCGCGCCACGGTCCGCCAGGCCTAAGAGCCTGAGAGCCTTTCAGCCACGCCCGCTCATCACGCCAGAACACCCCCCGGTTGTTGTTGCAAATGCTCGCCATAGCACGAGCTATGACTGTGCTTTGCGCCTAAACCGGGGGCGCCCTGGCGCCCTGCTCGGACGCGCCCGAAAAACTCTCAGGCTCTGAGCCGCCCGGGCGTCGGCGAGCGCCATGCGAACATCGTGGCGTGCTGCGTTACCACACCGTCCCCGTCACCCCCTTCCAGCAAAACTGTTCGCTCGTCTGGTGCGACCAGACCCATGAGGCCGCGCTGATCGACCCCGGCGGCGAGGTCGAACGGCTGAAGGCTGCGGTGGCCGAACGCCAGCTGAAGCTGGTTGCGCTGTGGTTGACCCATGCGCACATCGACCACGCCGGTGGCACCGGCACGCTGGCGCGCGAGCTGGGCCTGCCGATCATCGGCCCGCACCCGGGTGACCAGTTCTGGATCGACGGGCTGCCGCAGCAAAGCAAGATGTTCGGCTTCCCGGCCGCCGAGCCCTTCGCGCCGACCCGTTGGCTCGACGACGGCGACACCGTGACGCTGGGTCGCAGCACGCTGGCCGTGCGCCACTGCCCGGGCCACACGCCGGGCCATGTCGTCTTCCACAGTGCCGAGGCGCAGCGCTGTTTCGTCGGCGACGTGCTGTTCGCCGGCTCGATCGGCCGCACCGATTTCCCCGGCGGCGACCACGCGACCTTGATTGCCAGCATCACCCAGCGCCTGTGGCCGATGGGTGACGAGACTGTCTTCATCCCCGGCCACGGCCCGGAAAGCAGCTTCGGCCACGAGCGCCGCAGCAACCCCTTCGTCGCCGGCACCTGAGCCGCCGCCGCTGCTGGCGGCGTCCAGTTGGGCCCTGGGGGCGCCTGCTAACCCCCCAACGTTGGTGGTGAATTTGTCACAAACAGTGACACTCAAAGTGGCCGCACAGGAGCAAGGCACGTGCCTAAGCTTCAGACCTCACTGGAACCACGTGTCGCCCCCGCGGTCGCGGGCCCCAAGTCACGAACTCCGGTGTGCAAGGAGGTTGACCATGGAACTTTGCGTTTCACCGGCCCTTTCCGCTCCCGGCCTGGCAGCAGTTCGCCCGGCTCTCGCCAAAGAAGACGGCATCGCCCGGGCCAGCGCCGCCGTCTTGGGCTCCAGCATCTCGGCCCTCGGCCAGGCATTGGGTTACCACGGGCCCGRGCGGCGCGGTGGTGCTGCGCTGCTGACCCGGCTGATGACCTTGATGCTGGACGAGATCGACTACGGCTTGCTGCTGCTGGGTGACGGCGGTCGCGTGCTGCATGCCAACCATGCAGCTCGTACCAGCCTGGGCGCGCCGCTGCACCCGCTGCAGTTGCAGGGCCACGAGCTGCGCACCCGGCTGCAAAAGGACGCGGCGCCCTTGCACCAGGCGCTGCATGCGGCCGCCAGCCGCGGCCTGCGCAAGCTGATGACGGTCGGTGAAGGCGCCCAGCGCGCCGGCATCGCGATCGTGCCGCTGCTGGCCACGCCGGGTCATCACGCCGCGGCGGCGCCGACGGTGCCGGCGACCTTGTTGGTGCTGGGCCGGCGCGAGGTCTGCGGCGGTTTGTCGGTGCAGGGCTTCGCCCGCGAGTACCGGCTGTCGCCAAGCGAGGCCCAGGTGCTGAGCGCGCTGTGCGAAGGCTGCTGCCCGAACGAGATCGCCGAGCGGCATGGCGTGAAGATCGCCACCGTGCGCACGCAGATCGCCAACATCCGCGCCAAGACCGGCGCCGACAGCATCCGCGAGCTGGTGCAGCAGGTGGCGGTGCTGCCGCCGATGGTCGGTGCGCTGCGGCGCCAGRCCGAGGTGCCGACACTCGGCTCGGGCTTTGGCGCGAGCCTGATGACCGCCTGAGCGGCGGCGCGCCCCGGGGCGGCCCCCGGGGCGCGTCGGCCCGCGTGGTGTGCGGGCCACGCCGGCCTGCCATCTAGCGCGCTATTTCGGCGGCATAGCGTCATCGATGACGCGGCCGCCTCAGGGTGCTTGCTAGCATCGCGGCCATGGCGTCGCCTTCCGCTTCCCCTGACGGGGCTGACGAGTTGCTGGCCCGGCTGGCGGCGGTCTCGCCCAGCGTGGCCGCGCTGGCGGCGCGCGGCGAGGTGCGGCGTTATCGCAAGGGCATGCTGCTGATCCAGGAAGGTGACCAGGGCGACACGCTCTACATCGTCTTGCAAGGCCGGCTGCGCGCGTTTGCCCAAGGCGACAACGGGCGCGAGATCACCTACGGCTCTTATGGCGAAGGCGAGTTCATCGGCGAGATGAGCCTGGACGGCGGGCCGCGCTCGGCCAGCGTCGAAACCCTCGAAGCCACGGTCTGCGCCGTGGTCACCCGCGCGACGCTCGAGCGCCACATCGCCGACGAGCCAACCTTCGCTTTCGAGCTGTTGTCCAAGGTCATCCGCYGCGCCCGCGCCGCCACCGTGTCGGCCAAGCAGCTGGCCCTGAACGATGTCTACGGCCGGCTCAAGCTGCTGCTGGAAGGCAGCGCCGTGCCGCAGCCCGACGGCAGCCTGTGGATCGCCGAACGGCTGACCCACCAGCAGATGGCCCACTACTTGGGCTGCTCGCGCGAGATGGTCAGCCGCTTGATGAAAGACCTGCAGGACGGCGGCCACGTGAGCGTCGAGGGCAAGGGACTGCGGCTGAAGAGCCGCTTACCCATGCGCTGGTGAATGTTGGCCCCCACGGCCCCTTCCGGGGCCTGCCCCCCAAAGGGGGCTCGCGCAGCGGACTGGCAAAGCCAGATCCGCGCACGCCACTTGAAGGCGGCGGCTCCTGCGGAGCGCCGTCAATTCGGCGTGGTGGCGGGAGGAGGGCCGTAGACCTTGGGCGGCCGAGGGGCGGCGGCATACAGCGGCTGCACTTTCGGCAACGCGGCTTCCATGTCGCGCACGCGTGTCGGGCCTGCTGGGTGGGTGGAGATGAACTCGGGTGGGGCGCTTTCGGCGGCTTTCATCATCTTCTGCCACAGCGTCACGCCGGCCTTGGGGTCGTAGCCGGCACGTGATGCCAGGTCGAGCCCGATCAGGTCGGCCTCGGATTCGTCCTCGCGGGAAAAACGCAAGGTCAGCAGCTGCGCGCCGACGTTCAGCGCGGCGTCGCCCAGGTCGCCCAGGCCGAACAGCGAGCTGATCAGGCCGGCGCCGACGCGCGTGGCGACCGTCTTGCCCACGCGCTCGCGGGCGTGCTCGCGCAGTGCGTGGGCCATCTCGTGGCCCATGATCATCGCGACCTCGTCGTCGCTCAGCTGCAGCCGTAGCAACAGGCCGTCGTAGAAGGCGATCTTGCCGCCCGGCATGCAGAAGGCGTTGAGGTCTTTCTTGTGGAACAGGTTGACCTCCCAGCGCCACTGCGCCGCGCGGCTGTTCCACGACGAGGCGAAGGGGATGATGCGCTGCGCGATCGCACGCAGCCGGACCAGCTGCGGCTCGTCATCACCGGCCAGCACCGCCTTGCCGTTGGCCTCGCGCTTGAGGTAGCCGTACTGCTGCGTGGCCGATTGCTCGATCTGGTCGGCCGAGATGAAGCGGGTGAAGCGCGATTCGCGGCCGACGTCGGCACGCACGCCGTCCTGGGCTTGGCTCAGCGCYGGCAGCAACGCGGTGCCCGCCAGCAGCCACCCGCCGACGCGCCGGCGCTGGTGCCGCCAGCAAGCGCAGCCTGTGTCATGCAGGGCGAGCGGCGGCAAGTCAAGCGGCAGGTCGTACGGCATGGGCGGCTCGAAAAGACGGACCAGACCATTGTGAGCCGCTGCCGCGCCCTCCGCGATCGGCTTGAACCCGCTCGTCGCGGGCGACGCGGTGGCGTCAGTCGTCCGTGGCGCCGACGGTGGCCGGGTCCACCTCCAGCGCCTTCACGCTGGCCCGCATCACCCACAGCATCACCAGCGCCGGCAGCGCGAAGACCGTCGAGATGATGAAGAAGGTCGGCCAACCGATCGAGCTGGCCAGCACACCCGCCAATGGCCCGACCCAGACCCGACCGACCGAGGCAAAGGCCGACAGCAGCGCGTACTGGGTGGCCGAGAAGCGCTGGTTGGTCAGGCTCATCAGGAACGCAACGAAGGCCGCGGTGCCCATGCCACCAGTGAGGTTCTCGAGCGCGATCACCAGCAGCAACCCGCCGTCGACAGGCGTGGGCTGCGCCAGTTTGACGAAGCCCAGGTCGAACGCCGGCAGTGTCAAACCCGGCAGCGCGCCCTGCCCGTTCACCGCCAGCCACCAGAAGCCGAGGTTGCTCAGCATCTGCAGCACACCGAAGATCAGCAGCGCGCGCCACAGCCCCAGGCGCAGCATCAGCGCGCCACCCAGCAGCGCGCCCAACACCGTCAGCCACAGCCCGAGCACCTTGTTGACGACACCGACCTCAGCCGGGGTGTAGGCCATGCTCTGCAGCAGGAACGGCGTCATCAGCGAGCTGGCAAACGCGTCGCCGAGCTTGTAGAGCACGATCAGCACCAGCAGCGCAGCGGCACCCGGTTGCGAGAAGTAGTTCGACAGGCTCGACAGCAGGGTCTCGAAGCGGGCCTTGCGCGCCGCCCACGCGGCCAGCGGCAAGGTGATCCCGATGCCGACCAGCAACAGCCCCAGGTCCAGCCAGCCGCGGGCGCCCGGATGCGCGGTCAACGGCCCTGCCAAGGCGCTGTGGGCTACGGCAAACAGGCGGTTGGTCAGCAGATAACCCGCGGCCACGGCCACCGCCACCGCCAAAAAACCCAGCAGGTCGCGCCGCATCGGCGTCGGCGCCACCKGTGGCATCGCCAGGCGCGGCAGTGCGAAGGCGCTCAGCACCGCAGCGCCGGCCATCAAGCCGGCCATCAGCTGGTAGACCTGCGGCCAGGTCCAGCCATTGCCTTGCAGCGGATCGGTCCAGATCATCGCGACGCCGCCGGAGACCACCATCGCCATCCGGTAGCCCATCGTGTTCAGTGACGCGCCCATGCCACGTTCGCGCGGTGGCAGCAGGTCGCTGCGGTAGGCGTCGTAGACGGCGTCCTGCGACGCCGACAAGAAGGCCACCGCCACGGCCACCAGCCCGAACAGCGCCAGCTCAGTGCGCGGCGAGACCTCGGCCATCAGCCACAGCGCGCCCGCCAGCGCCAGCTGCGTCAGCACCAGCCAGCCGCGCCGCCGGCCGAGGACCGGCAGGTCGAAGCGGTCCATCAACGGCGCCCAAAGGAACTTGAAGGTGTAGGGCAGGCCGACCAGGCTCAGAAAGCCGATCGTCTTCAGGTCCAGTCCGTCCAGGCTGAGCCAGGCCTGCATCGCCTGGCCGGTCAAGGCCAGCGGCAACCCCGAGGCAAACCCCAGCAGCGTGATGACGACCAGGCGGTGCAACACGCCGAGCGGGTGCGGGCGCGGGCCCGGCGAGGGGGACGAAGGCATGGGCCGCGATTCTAGGAGCGGCTCCCGAGCGCCCTTCGTTTCTTGGGCGCCACCTCCTGTATCACGAGGATGGCGCCGGCTGTTTATTGGCCTCACAATGGACTGGTCAATTTCCACCGCTGGACGTGCAAGTTCGCACATCTTGGCGACGGAGTCTCAATATGATGAACGATATGGCGGGATGGATCTGGCCCCTTGTGGCCGTGGTGATTGGGTTGGCGGCGGGCGTGGTGCTCGGCGCCATGCGCCAGCGTGGGCGCAGGCCGGGCCATGCGGCCGTGCGCGACTCTGGCGGGCAGGACCATGGGCCGATGTCGGCCCTGCCGGCCCACGCCGCGGGCGAAGGCGGGCGTGATTCGACGCCGCAGCAGCGGCTGCTCGAAAGGTTGCGGGCGGAAAACCTGCGTCTGAACACGCAGCAGAAATCGCTGGCCGAATCGAACTCGCGCCAAGCGCAGGAGCGTGAGCAGGAACGCCAGAGCGACCGCCTGCGCCAGGAACGTGAGCTCGAAGAATTGCGCCAGGCCCATGCCGGTGAGCTGTCTCACCTGATGAACACGCTGGTCGAGCAGGTCGACGGGCTCAACAAAGCGCACGCTGAGCAGATCAAGGCGCTGGAAACCGAGATCGAGCGGGCACGCCAGGACGGTCGGCGCTCGACCCACTCCGGGCCCGGCTCGCTGGCCGGCGGCGGTGGGGGCAGCTCCACCCGTCCCGGCAGCATCGGCGCAGCGCCGGTGGCGGCGTCCACGCCGGCGGGATCCGCCCAGCCATCAGGGCGCGGTGGCGCGGCTCCGAGTGACTACTCGGTCACCTTGCCGATGGAAACGTTCCGCGGCGAACGACGCTGAGCCAGAGGTCATCCAGCAGCGACCCACCGTCTGCGTCGGTGCTGATCGCGGCAAAGGCTCGACCGGCGCGCACTTCAACGCGCTTTTCAACGCACATTTCGCCGGCCTGTCGGCCCCGTAGAACAGGACCGGGCGATTGAACGCGTGGCGACGCCGCTCAGCGTGCCAACGCGCGGCGCAGGCGCTGCAGCCAACCGGTGGTCAGCGGGCGGCCGGTGCTGGCGGCGCCGCTGCCGGCGCGGGCCTGCGGCGCTTCCAGCAGCCGCAGCGGCGGCCGCGGGCTTTCGCCGGGCCAGGCATCCAGGCTGTGCAGGGGACGGGGCGTGGCGTTCATAGATTGGGTGTTTACCCGCAGAAGCAGGGGGCCAGCCCAATGTAGACCGCCGCACATTCGCCTGCAATGTGGTCGTGCGCAATAGCAGTTTGCGAATTTGCAGCCATCGGCGACACTGCCGCGATGGCCGATCTCGACTGGAGCGATTTGCGCTACGCGCTGGCCATCGGCCAAGGGGGCTCGCTGGCGGCTGCAGCCCGCCAACTGGGCGTCAACCACACGACGGTGCTGCGCCGGCTCGATGCGCTGGAGGCCCGCCTGGGCGCACGCTTGTTCGAGCGCCAGCGCCAGGGTTACCACCCCACCGAGGCCGGCGCGCTGCTGCTGGAACAGGCCCGGCGCATGGCCGACCAGGTCGACGAGATCGAGCGCCGGGTGCAGGGCCGCGACCGCGAGCTGACCGGCCAGTTGCGGTTGACGACTGCCTTCGTCGTGATGGAGCACCTGCTGCCCGCGCCTCTGGCCAGCTTTGCCCGCGCCTACCCCGGCATCGAGGTCGAGGTGCTGGAAAACGCCTTCCTGGTCGACCTGGCCCGCCGCACGCCCGAGTCGTCGACCAGCTGGTCGCAGCGCCAGGCCGATGTGGCACTGCGCCTGTCCAGCACGGTGGCCGAGCACCTGGTCGGCCGGCCGCTCGGCGACGCGCCCTGCCGCGTCTACGCGCTGCGCGACGCGCCCGACCTGCCGCAGGCGGTGACGCCACTGGCCGAGCTGTTGAAAGACGCTCCCTGGATCGCTTTCGAGCGCGATGCGCGCACCCGTGTCTACGACCGCTGGATGCGCCAGTACCTGGCGCAGGCGCGCGTGAAGGTGCGGGTCGACATCTTCAATGCGGTGGCGGCGATGCTGCGCACCGGCATCGGCGTGGGCGTGCTGCCGTGCTTCATGGAGGCCAGCCACCCCGAGCTGATCGCGGTGTCCGAGGTGATCCCCGAAATGACCGTGCCGGTCTGGATGCTGACCCACCCGGACCTGCGCGACACCGCGCGCGTGCGGGTCTTCATGCAGCATGTGGGCGACGAGATTGCGGCCCGGCTGCGCCTCTACGGGGGTTGAGTTTCAGGCGCTAAGCCTTTGAATTTCAAGGCCAGGTAGGCGCTTGACAGAACCCCTCTGCGCCGATCGACTACACTACGCTGGCGCCTCGCTCCAACCGACGCGCGCACCACCTGACCGCACGCCCCGCTGGCAAAGCCGGATTCAGGTTTGACTTGGGCGTGACTATCGCCACCCACCGGCGGTCATGCTTGTTCGACCCGCTCGGCGCTTTGTTCGCCGCGGTCGATCCTTCCTCCCCTCGTGTTGACGCGCACCATTGACGGTGCGCCCGACCTCCTTGACGCTCGCCTTCCGGCGGCACCCCACTTTCACTGCGCGCGCTTAGTTGGCGGCGCCTTCTCATGATGATCACCCGCGAAAAAACCCTCTCGATTGGCAAATACCTGCTCTCGCCGCTGACGAGTCGCACCGACAACGGCGAATACGCCGCCTCGGTCTCGATCCGCAGCGGCAGCGGCAGTGCCACCCACGACCGCATCTTCCGCTTCGTGCCTCAGTTCCAGACCCGTGCCGGCGCCCGCCAGTACGCCACCGAGCAAGGCCTGGCCTGGCTGCAGGCGACGGCTACGAGCTGAGCGAAGCGCAAAATTTGCTTTCACCCGGCCCCCCGGCAGGCGAGTACGATGCGTCGGCAGGCTCCGGCCTGATGCATGTGGCGTTCGACGGTTGCGCCTGACGCCGCCACTCTCCTTGGAGTCTCGCCCTCTTCCAAGCTGCTTGTCCGGGCGCATTGCCAAGGAACGCCATGTTGGGCTCTCGTCTTCCCCCCGCTCGAATCGATGTGCTAAGACGGTCGCTGGCCGAAAACGCCGGCCTGCTGCAGCGCCGCCGCGCCGGCGAGATCCCGACCAACGACATCGATGACTACGTCGCGTTGAACTGGCTCGAGTGGCACGGCGGCACCTTGCGTCTGACCCTCACCGGCGAAAACGTGACCCGGCAACAAGTCCAGCACTGGACCACCACCTGACGTTGCCGTGGTCGGTGCAGTTTGCCCGCTGCCGTCGTCGCCCGATGGCGATGTACCGGCCGCGTTGACGCCGTCAGCGCCCATGGACTGAAGAGACGGTGCTGATGCCCTTGCCCAAGGAATCTGACAACGCGTTGGCCGCCTGCGGAGCGCAAGCCGCTGCCGCCGGCCAGCCCTGGCATTCCAACCCCTACCTCCGGCAAGACCACGCGCCACGGGTCACCGGCGAATCGGTCTGTGAATGGGCCCGCAAGCACGACGCCTGGCAGCGTGGCTTCGAGGGCTATGACGGCTGCGGCGCTTTTGCGCAGCTGAGCGCGTCGAGCCCGCGACCCTCCACTTGACGGATCGCCACTTGCCCTCATTTGGGCGAGATGAACACGCCCGCCGACCTGACCCATGTCGCCTGCCCGTCCTGCGGCGCGACCAACCGGGTGCCCAGTGCCCGCCTCGCCGATGACCCGGTCTGCGGCCGCTGCGGCGCCGAGCTGCTGAGCGGCCAGCCGATCGAGCTGACGGATGCCAACTTCGAGCGTGTGACCCGCGCCAGCGGCCTGCCTGTCGTGGTGGATTTCTGGGCCCCGTGGTGCGGCCCCTGCCGCACGATGGCGCCGCAGTTTGCGCAAGCCGCCACGCAGCTCAAGGGCCGGGCGCTGTTCGTCAAGGTCAACAGCGACGACAACCCGCGCACGTCGGCCCAGTTCGCCATCCGCAGCATCCCGACGCTGGTCAAGCTGCACGGCGGCCGCGAGGTCGAGCGTGTCAGCGGGGCGATGCCAGCGGCTCAGGTGGCCACGTGGGCCTTGTCGCCTGCGCGGCGCGGGTAAGCGCCAGCCGCCGAGCGTCCATCGCTCAGCTGGTCGACAGTGCCCACTCGCAGTGCTGCGGCTCGACCAGGCCTCGCGCCGCGTCGACCTCCGGGTACGTACGGATCACTGGCGGCTGTGCGGTGACCGCGCCGAAGATCGTCGCGATCGCCACATCCGCGGCGTCGCGCCCGGTGCCCAGCCGCACGAAACCCATCGGGATCGCCGTGCCCGACGGGTCGAAGATGTACCAGCGGTCGCCCAGGTAGACCTCGACATAGGCGTGGAAGTCCGGCGGGCCCAGCACCGGGTCGGCGCCGTAGTCGGTGCCGGTCGCAAAACGGGCCGGGATGTTGACCGCGCGGCACAGCGCGATCATCAGGTGGGCAAAGTCGCGGCACACGCCCTGGCGCGCGATCAGCGTGTCGACCGCCGAGGTGCTGGAGTCCGACGTGTTCGACGTGAAGCTGACGCGGCTTTGCACCCACTGCATGATCGCCTGCACCCGGCTGTGGCCCTGCCACAGCGCACCGAACTCGGCGATCGCCGTGCGCACCAGCCGGTCCGACTGGCAGTAGCGGCTGGGGTACAGGTAACCCAGCACCTCGGGCGGCAGATGCTGTACCGCCACCTCGCCCAGTGTCGCCGGATCGGCACGGTGGTGCGCCAGGTCCACCGTGGCGCCATAGACCAGCGACAAGGGGCCGGGCATCGCATGCAGCCGCAGATAGCGGTTGCCCGAGAAAGGGTCGGTGTCCAGCCGCGACATCACCGGCTGGCTGAGGTACAGCCGTTCGGCCGACACGGTCTGGCACGGCGTGGGCGCGGCGTGGATGTTCCAGATGAAATCAGCGCCGTGCTCACCCACGTGGTAGTTGAGCTCGATTTCGAGCTTGAGGCGGACGGTGGGGGCAGAAGCTGGCATCACCCCAGTGTGCACGCATCGACGGCCGTCTGCGCGTCGCCGACGCTTTGGCCTTCAGAAGAAGACGTTTCAGCCCGGGGGCTTCGTCCCCCGAACGCGCAGCGACGTCAGCTGGTCGCCCCACCACAGGCCCATCATGCGGATGAACGCCGGCACCTCCTGGCCATGGCGCACCGGATGGTCAGGTCGCAGCGCGGCCCAGCCGCGGTGCTCGACGCTGACCTGCGTGTGGCCCGATTCGGTGCGCGCGAACAACACCTCGACCTCGGTTATCTCTTCGGCCGCGAAGTTGATCCCACGCCAGCTGAAGACCAACCGGCGCGGCGGCTCCCAGACCTGCACGCGGCCGATCTCGTGCACGCGCTCGGTGCCCTGTTCGTCATGCCACGACTCGAAGACGCGGCCGCCGACGCCCGGCTCCATCGCCATCAGGCCCCGGTCTCCGGGTGCGATGCGAAAGCGCCGGCCGCGCCGCCACCACAGGTCCATCTGTTCTGTGAACAGGCGAAACGCGGCCTCGGGCGCAACTGCGACGCCCACCATTGCACGGGCCCGATCGCCGGGTGGCGACACCTGCGTGGCACTCATCGCCGTCCTTTCACTGCCGCCGTGCGGCGGCGTGGTCCGGTCTTCGGTGCGGTTTTCGGCGCGGGCGCTGCCGCCACCGCTTCGGCATGCGCCTTGAACGCCAGCAGCTGGTCGTCCCAGAAAGCCTCCAGCTCCTGCAGCCAGTCGCGCAGCGGCGCAAAACCGGTCGGCTCCAGTCGGTACAGGCGCACCCGCGCGTCATGGTCGGGCTCGTCGTCGGTGATCAGGCCGGAGCGGCGCAGCACGCGCAGGTGGCGGCTCAGCGCCGGCGGCGTCATCGCCAGCGCATCGGCCAGCTCGCCGGCGCGGTGCGGGCCAGCACGCAGCAGCTCGACCACCGCGCGCCGCGTCGGGTCGGCCAGCGCGCTGAGTGCTGCGTCGATGTCGCCGCTCATCCGCGGATGCGCTGGCTGACCCACCACATGTGGCCTTCCAGGTCGAGCGCGCCGTAGCTGCGGTCGGCCCAGTAGTCGTCGCCGTAGTCGTGCACCGCCGGCTCGCTGACGATCTTTGCGCCGGCCTTGCGCGCGCGCTCGCAATGCGCGTCGACATCGTCGACATAGATCATCAGCGACTGCGTCACGCCACCGGCGGTCAGCGGGCTCAGCATCTTGGTCCCGAAGCGCGCGATCTCGTCGCGCTCCTGGCCGACCATGATCAAGCCTTCACCATAGGTCAGCTCGCTGTGCTCGATCCGACCGCCTTCGCCTTCGACCTTCAACCGCACCTCGAAGCCAAAGGCCTCGCACAGCCAGTCGATCGCTTTCGCCGCGTCGCGGTAACTCAGGCCCGACGAGATGCGGGGCCAATCGGCGGGGGTGGGTTTCATGCAGCCTCCTCGGGCGGGGTGGATTGGATGTGAGGTGGCGGGTTCAGCCGTGGCCATGGCCATGGACGCGGAACCACTCGACGATGCTCGGCATGTCTTTCTCGAAGTTGCCGGGGGTCGAGACATTCAGCAGCCCGGCGCGCGCCGGCGTGCGGTTCTCGAAGTCGTGCGTGACGCCGCCGGGCACCAGCACGAACGCACCTCGCGGCGCATCGACCCAGTGGTCATCGACCAGCACCGACACCGTGCCCTCGATGACGTAGAACACATCGTCTTCCGCGTGCGAGTGCGGGCCGGGCCCCTTGGCCATCGGCTCCAGCCACCACTCGGAGATCGAGCAGCTGCCCTGGGTCTCGTCGCCATCGGCCTTGAAGACGGCACTCATGCCGCCCATCGCGTAGTGGCGGCCCTCGCCGGGGCCCCAGACGACGGCCTGCCGGCGCTCGACGTTTTGCTGCGGGTTCATCATCGTGGTCTCGTTCCTTTCGTGGGGCCGAGGCGCGTGGATCAACACGTTGACCACGCCTGAGCCGATGGTCCGATTCTGTTAATAGTTAACTTGAACGTCAACTAAATACCGCACCCGCGGCAGGGCGAAGGTCACTCGCCGCGCCGCAGCAGATTTCAACTGTTGCAACTTTCCAGACTCGCCGGCCGCAGGTTTCAGCGGCCGCGTCATCTTCAAAATCGCCAATTCGTGGCGGCTTCCTACATTGCGCTCAACCGGTGCGGCGACAAGCCCCACCGGCCTGGTGGGCAGGTGGGCGTGCGGCGATGCTGGCAGCCGGCCTGACCGGAGGCAAACCGAGGTGGCCGCTCTCCAAGAGCGGTGCCATGGTCCACACAACGAGGATGGGGCAACACGCCATGAACCGTCACCCGACACGACCCGGCAAGACCCTGCTGGCCCTGGCCGCGCTCGCGGCGATCATGAACCCGACGGCCACCTGGGCGCAGGACGCCGCGCCGGCGCCTGCCCCCGCGGCCAGTGCGCCGCCACCCGCCGAAGCGGCCGAGGCCAAGCCGGCTGTCGATAACACCCAAGTCGACACCATCGTCGTCACCGGCACCGCCAACCGCTCGGGCAAACGCAAGCTCGAAGCGCCGATGTCGATCACCACTGCGAGCGAAGAGCAGATCAAGGAAGCCGCTCCGTCGACCGCCGCCGACCTGCTGAAGATCGTGCCCGGCGTGTTCGCCGAAACCACCGGCGGCAACGGCGGCGGCGCCAACATCCGCGTGCGCGGCTTCCCGATGGACGGCGACGCGCCGTACACGACGATCCAGCTCAACGGCGCGCCGGTCTACCCGGTGCCCACGCTGAGCTTCTTCGACAACTCGGGCCTGTTCCGGCTCGACGACACGATTGACCGCGTCGAAGTGCTGCGCGGCGGCTCCAGCCCGATCTACGGCAGCGGCCAGCCCGGCATCACCGTCAACTTCATCCAGAAGAAAGGCGGTGACACGGCCGAAGGCGGCCTGCGCCTGACCACCGGCACCGGCGCGCTGCGCCGCGTCGACGGCTTCTTCGCCGGCAAGCTGGCCGACAAGTGGTACCTGAGCGTCGGTGGCTTCTACCGCAGCGCCAACGGCGTGCGCGACACCGAGTTCCCGGCCGACCGCGGTGGCCAGTTGAGCGCACTGCTGACGCGCAAGCTCGACGATGGCGAGATCAGCTTCTCGGCCCGCATCCTCGACGACAAGAACGCCTTCTTCACCGGCGTGCCGCTGCTGTCCAGCGATGGCGGCAAGAAGCTCTCGGCCTACCCCGGCTTCGACCCCGGCACCGGCACCTTCTACAGCAACGAGCTGCGCGGCATCTCGCTCGAAGTGGCGCCGAACGACGGCAAGGGCGACAACGGCTACGTGAAGCGCGACCTGGCCGACGGCCGCGGTGCGCGCGCCACGATGCTGGGCGCATCGATCGACAAGCGCTTCGACGAATGGACGCTGTCGAACAAGCTCCACGTCACCAGCGCCGATGCACCGACCTACGCCCTCTTCACCGGCGGCAACCCGCAGGCGCTGGGCGAGTTCATCACCAGCCAGGTCACCGCAGCGAACGCCAGCCCGGCGGTTGTGGCCGCGGCCGGCGGCCCGGCCACCGGCGGCAGCGCCAGCTTCGTCAACGGTGGCCAGGCGCTCACCGACATGGACCGTGCGGTGATCACCGCCGGCCTGTGGACGGTCGACAAGAAGCTCAAGTCCTTCAGCAACGAGACGCGCCTGTCGCGCGACCTGTTCAAGGGCAACACGCTGACCGGCGGCCTCTACATGGCTGACTACTCGTCGCACGACCTCTGGTACCTGAACCACACCGTGTTGATGACGGCCGAGCACCATGCGCGCCTGGTCGATGTAGCGTTGGACAACGGCGTGCTGGCCTCGCGCCACGGCTACGTTGCGCCGCCGTGGACGTATTACGTCAACGCCGACTACAACGGCCGCAACCAGGCGCTGTTCCTGGCTGATGAGTGGAAGCTGAGCGACGCGCTGAGCATCGACGCCGGCGTGCGCCACGAAAGCCAGCGCATCGACGGCACGCTGGAAAACACCAGCGCCGGCGACCTCGACGGCAACCCGCTGACCTTCTACGACAACAACCTGTCGTACTTCAACGGCAGCTACCGCCAGCTGCACTACAAGGGCGACGCGACCTCGTGGACGCTGGGCGGCAACTACAACTTCAGCCGCACGCTGAGCGCCTTCGTGCGCGCCAACTCGGGCCACAAGTTCCCCAGCTTCGACGACCTGCGCGACGGCAAGGACGGCACCGAGCACATCGACCAGTACGAGGTCGGCCTGAAGACCGCGACCCCGCTGTACACCGCCTTCGTCACMGTCTACACCAACAAGCTGCGCAACTCGCAGTTCCAGGTCTTCACCAACCAGGGCAACGAGGTCTCGCACGGCGGCTCCGACACCACCGGCCTCGAGTTCGAAACCGCGCTGCGGCCGATCCAGAACCTCGAGTTGTCACTGACCGGCAACTTGCAGCGCGCCAAGTACGTGAACTTCGGCGACAACACCGGCAACTCGGTCTCGCGTCAGCCCAAGGCCCAGTTCCGCTTCACGCCGAGCTACAAGATCCCGACCGAGATGGGCGACTTCAAGGTCTATGCGACCTGGACGCATGTCGGCGACCGCTATGGCGACCACGCCAACCTGCAGACCCTGCCGTCGTACAACACGCTCGACCTCGGCGCGGTGGCCCATCTGGCCAACGGCATCGACCTGCGGCTGACTGGCACCAACGTGACCAATACGCTGGGCATCACCGAAGGCAACCCGCGCCTGGCCGGCACGGGGGTCAGCGACAGCGGTGTCTTCATGGGCCGCCCGCTGATGGGCCCGGCCTACGAGTTGTCGATCGGCTTCGTGTTCTGAACGCACGGGAGTCTCCTCAAGCCGCACGTACCACCGGCTTGTTTCACGGCCCTGCCCGCTCATCGGCGCAGGGCCCTTTTCATTGGGGGCTCTTTGAGGCTGCAGGGGTTCGAATTCGACCGCAAGCGCCGGAGTGCTCGCTTGTGCCACGATCCGTACGCTGCTCACATCGAATCCAACGATGCGAGGCCCCTGATGACCATGAGCACCAAGACCGAAATGCGCGCGCTGCAGGCGGCGGCCACCGTGGCCGACCCGCGCTGGGCCGCGGTGGCAGCGCGTGATGCGCACGCCGATGGGCAGTTCTTCTACTCCGTCCGCACGACGGGCGTGTTCTGCCAGCCGAGCTGCGGTGCGCGCACGCCGCGGCCCGAGAACGTGGCCTTCCACGCCACGATGGCCGACGCTGAGCGCGCCGGCTTTCGCCCGTGCCGCCGTTGCAAGCCCGACCAGCCCAGCCTCGCCGCGCAGCAAGCGGCGATGGTGGCCGACCTGTGCCGCCACATCGAACAGGCCGAGCAGCCACCGACGCTGGATGAGCTGGCCGCGCGCGTGGCCTTGAGCCCCTTCCACCTGCACCGCGTGTTCAAGGCCGTCACCGGCGTCACGCCGCGTGCCTATGCCCGCGCCCAGCGGGCCGAGCGTGTGCGCCGCGAGCTGACCGCCGCCGACACGGTGACCGAGGCCATCTACGGCGCCGGCTACAACTCAGGCAGCCGCTTCTACGAGCAGGCCGATCAGGTGCTGGGCATGACGCCGACGCGCTTTCGTGCCGGCGGTGTCGACACCGAGATTCACTTCGCGATTGGTCAGTGTTCGCTCGGCGCGATCCTCGTGGCGCGCAGCCCACGCGGCGTCTGCGCGATCGCGCTGGGCGACGACCCGCAGGTGCTGGGGCGCGAGCTGCAAGACCGTTTCCCGCAAGCCAGGTTGATCGGTGGCGACGCATCGTTCGAGCGCCTGGTCGCGCAGGTCGTCGGCCTGGTCGAAGCGCCGCAGCTCGGGCTGGACCTGCCGCTGGACGTGCGCGGCACCGCTTTCCAGCAACGTGTCTGGCAGGCGCTGCGCCAGATCCCTGCCGGCCAGACGCTGAGTTATGCCGAGCTGGCCGAGCGCATCGGGGCTCCGACAGCGGTGCGCGCAGTCGCGCAGGCGTGCGGTGCGAACGCGCTGGCCGTGGCGATCCCCTGCCACCGCGTCGTGCGCAGCGACGGCGCGTTGTCGGGCTACCGCTGGGGCGTCGAGCGCAAGCGAGCGTTGCTCGAGCGCGAGGGCCAGGCATGAACGCGCCCGAACGTGCGGCCCCATTGGCGCATCCCGCCGGCAGCATCGACGCGCGCATCGCGGCCATCGACGATCAGGCCATGGCGAGCGCGTTGAACGCCGAAGGCTGGGCGCGCATTCAAAGTCTGCTGACACCCGCCGAGTGCACCGAGCTGGCTGCGCTCTACGCCGATGACGGGGCGACCTTCCGCAGCCGCGTCGTGATGGCACGCCACGGCTTCGGCCGCGGCGAATACAAGTACTTCGCGTACCCGCTGCCACCGCTGATCGGCGGGCTGCGCGAGGCGCTCTATGCCCGGCTGGCGCCGATCGCCAACGACTGGCATGAGGCCATGGGCATCGCGACACGCTTCCCCGATCAGCACGCCGAGTTCCTGGCGCGTTGCCACGCGGCGGGCCAGCAGCGGCCCACGCCCTTGCTGCTGCAGTACGGCGAAGGCGACTACAACTGCCTGCACCAGGATCTGTACGGCGATCAGGTCTTCCCGCTGCAGGTCGTGCTGCTGTTGTCCGAGCCCGGGCGCGACTTCGAAGGCGGCGAGTTCGTGATGACCGAGCAGCGCCCACGCATGCAGTCGCGCCCGATGGTGTTGCCGCTACGCCAGGGCGATGCGGTCGTGATCGCCGTGCACCACCGCCCGGTGCCGGGCACGCGCGGCAGCTACCGCGTCAACCTGCGTCACGGCGTCAGCCGGCTGCACTCGGGCCGGCGCCACACTGCGGGGATCGTCTTCCACGATGCCGCCTGACCTGCACAGCCTCGACCTTTTCGAGCGCCCCGCGCGGCAGCCGCTGGCGCCCGGCGCGGTGCTGCTGCACGGCTTCGCGCTGGCCGACGCCACGCAACTGCTGGCCGACATCGCGCAAGTGATCAGCGCCGCACCGCTGCGCCACCTCATCGCGCCCGGCGGCTTTCGCATGTCGGTGGCGATGAGCAACTGCGGCCCGCTCGGCTGGGTCAGCGACGAGAGCGGCTACCGCTACACCGCCACCGACCCGCTGAGCGGCCAGCCCTGGCCGGCGATGCCGGCATCGTTCCGCGCCGTGGCGGCCGAGGCCGCATCACAGGCCGGTTTCGAAGCCTTCGAACCCGATGCCTGCTTGATCAACCGCTACGAACCCGGCGCTCGCCTGACGCTGCACCAGGACCGCGACGAGCGCGACAAGCGCCAGCCGATCGTCTCGATTTCATTGGGCTTGCCCGCGACCTTCTTGTTCGGCGGGGCCAAGCGCAACGAACGCCCACAGCGCATGCCGCTCATCCACGGCGATGTCGTCGTCTGGGGCGGCCCCTCTCGGCTGGTGTACCACGGCGTGTCGCCGTTGGCCGACGGCGAGCACGCCGCGACCGGACGCTGCCGCTTCAACCTGACGCTGCGGCGAGCCGGCTGAGCTCACTCGCCTGGCGGCAGGTCGACCCGCAACACGCTGCGGTGCGAGGCTTCGTAGCGCTCCTGGCAAGGTATGCAACGCAGTGCTGCGGGCTGCGCCAGCAGCCGGGCCAGCGCAATGTCTTCGCCGCAGTCGGCGCACTGTCCGTACAGGCCCTTGTCGATGCGAGCCTGCGCGGCAGCAATCTCGCGCAGCTCCTCAATGTCGCGTGCCTGCTCCGCATGCCGGATCGCCTCGCGCGTGCGCTGCTCGCCCAGCGCGCCCAGGTCGTCGACATGGCTCATCGGCACCCTGCCCGGCGTGTCTTCCTTCTCTTCGTCGATCGTGTGCACTTCGGCGCGCAACTCGGCCTCGCGCGCAGCCAATTGTTCCTGCAGCGTGGCGATCTGGCGTTCTTTCAGATGGGGCATGGTGGTCCTTTGCATCATCAGACCAAGCAGCAAGCGGTGTGCCGCCCATGGTTTTCAACCTTGGCGCGTCGTGCCGCGTTACCGGGCGTCACACCTTGTCATGCCGGGCTTCGGTGCCAGCGTCTACGGTCGCGTGCGGCAACTCTGCCGCAACAACCGTCAAGGAGCTCGTCATGATCCCTCGATCCCTTGTGACTGCAAGCCTGGCTGTACTGGTCTTCGGCGTCGCTGTCGACGCCCGTGCCGACGCGTTGACGTTTCGCGCGTCCGGCCCCACGCCCTACCTTCCCGACTGCAATGGCGTGCCGCAAACCGGCACGCTCTACCCGAACGCCGAAGTCGAGCCGTTCGTCGCCGCCAACCCGCGCAACCCTCTGAACCTGGTCGGCGTCTGGCAACAAGACCGCTGGTCCAACGGCGGTTCACAAGGTCTGGGCACCGCCTACTCGTTCGACGGCGGCATCCACTGGCACCGCGTCTTCCAGCCCTACACCCGCTGCGCCGGCGGCTCACCGGCCAACGGCGGCGACTTCGAGCGCGGCTCCGACCCCTGGGTGAGTTTCTCGCCCAACGGCGTCGTGCATCAGATGGTGTTGTCGCTCAGTTTCAGTGCCGGTGATGGCGAGATCGGCAGCGCGCTGCTCGCCAGCCGCTCGACCGATGGTGGCCACACCTGGAGTCAGGCCGTCACGCTGCAGGCMGACACGCCTGAGCGCTTCAACGACAAGAACTCGCTCACAGCCGACCCGACCGACGCGCGCTACGTCTACGGCGTCTGGGACCGCCTGAGCACCGTGCCGGGTGAAGGCGCCGGCCCGACGTTGCTGGCCCGCAGCATCGACAACGGCGTCAGCTGGGAACCGACGCGCATCATCTACGACCCTGGTCTGGACGCGCAGACCATCGGCAACCGCATCGAGGTGCTGCCCGATGGCACGCTGGTCAACCTGTTCACCCACATCGACTTCATCACCGGCGCGTTGACGCTGCGCGTGATCCGCTCAACCGACAAGGGCGACACCTGGTCCGACCCGATCATGGTGGCAGACCTGCTGCCGATCGGCGCGTCAGACCCTGACACCGGCACGCCGATCCGCGACGGCGCGATCCTGGCCCAACTCGCGATCTCGCCAAGCGGCACGATCTACACGGTCTGGCAAGACGGCCGGTTCTCCGGCGGCGTGATCGATGGCGTTGCACTCAGCCAGTCGAGCGACGGGGGCCTGACCTGGAGCAAGCCGGTGCAGATCAACCGCGAGCTGTCGGTCCAGGCCTTCACGCCGAGCGTGCACGTGCGCCGTGACGGCACCGTCGGCGTCAGCTACTACGACCTGCGCAGCAACACCTCCGACCCCAACACACTGCCGACCGACACCTGGCTCGTCCGTTCACGCGACGGCGTCACCTGGCGCGAGAGCCGCGTCGCATCGCCATTTGACTTGGCACGTGCGCCCTTTGCCGGCGGCCTCTTCGTCGGCGACTACGAAGGCCTGACCAGCATCGGCCCGGTCTTCGTGCCCTTCTTCGCCAAGTCCGGCGGCGGCGACGACAACCGCAACGACGTCTACTCGCGTCTCGCGCTCGGCACCGCGCTGCCGCTGACGGCCCGCGCACTGGTGAAGCTCGATGCGCAAGTGGCAGCAGAAGAGGCCGCGTTGCCGGCCTTCCGCGCGCGCAGTGTTGCGGCAGCTGCTGCCGATGTCCCGCGCCTGCGCGCACTCACCTGGCAAGCCTTCGAGCGCAGCATGCGGGCGCGCGTGCCGCAGTGGGATGCGCTGCAAGCTCGTCGGTCGCAGCTGCCCTAACCCGCACTTCCGGCCAAAGCAGGCGTTCAGCCGGTCCGCGTTCTCCGCCCGAACGCCTGCGTCGCCTCACGTGCCTCGGCCGACGCGGCGGCGATCATGAACTGCGCGGCCTCGATCTGCAGCGCCTCGTCGATCGGCAGGTTGATGCCGCGCGTCACGGCGCGCAGCGAGGTGGTCACCGCGACCGCCGAATGGCGCGTGATCAGGCGGGCCAGCGCGAGGCATTCGTCGATCAGGCGGCCGCTGTCGACCACGCGGTTCACCAGCCCCAGCGTGGCGGCGCGCTCGGCGGTGATCGCCTCGCCGGTCAGGATCATCTCCAGCGCGCGCTTGCGGCCGATGTGACGCGGCAGCCGCTGCGTGCCGCCGAACGGTGGCGGAAAGCCGAGCTTGATCTCGGGCTTCGCGAACATGGCGTGCGGCGCGGCCAGCGCCAGCGCGCAGGCCTCGATCGTTTCGCAACCACCGCCGAACGCCAGGCCGTTGACGGCGGCGATGATGGGCTTGGCGAACGACTCGATGCGCCGAGTCATGCCTTGGCCGCGGCTGACGAAGTTGCGGTAGGCGGCCTCAGGTGATGCAGCGAGGTCCGGTGCAAAGCCGTCGATGTCGGCACCGGCGCTGAAGGCTTGGGCGCCCGCGCCGGTCAGCACGACGGCGCGCACCGAGTCGTCGGCCTCGATGCGCGCGAGCTGCTCCATCAGCTCGTCGATCAGTGCATAGCTGAGCGCGTTCAGCTTGGCCGGGCGGTTCAGTGTTAGCACCGTGTGCGGGCCGTCGCGGTCGGCGAGAACGAGTGGGGGCATGCGGGCTCCTGGGTGGCTTCAAATGGCGGTTCGGGCATCATCGGCACGCACCCCTTGCCGCGGTGCGAATCTTCGTCACATCAGGCATTCCGCCGCCTCATGCCTCATCCCGCCGACAGTGCCGCCGCCCGCTTGCTCAGAACGCTGTCGCTCGATGCGTTGCGCGGCTTCGAAGTCGCCGCGCGCCGCTTGAATTTCACGTTCGCAGCCGAAGAGTTATGCCTCACCCAGTCAGCTGTCAGCAAGCAGATCAAGGCGCTCGAAGAAGCGATCGGCCAGACGCTGTTCGTGCGCGGCGCCCGTGGTCTGAGCCTGACGCCCGAAGGCCGCGCGCTCTACAGCGGCGTGGCCCCGGCGCTGCAGCAGTTGGCGCAAGCGTTGGAGCCGCTGGTGAATCGCGAGCGGCAGACTGTGTCGATCACCGTGACGCCGTCGTTTGCGTCGCTATGGCTGGCGCCCCGGCTCGCTGCGTTCCACCGCGAACACCCGTCGATCGATGTGCGCGTTGATGCGGCAGAGTCGAACCTGGCGCTGGAGCGCGAAGGTTTTGATATCGCCGTGCGCTTGGCACAGCCCGGCGAAGGGGGCGCTGAATCCGATCCGCTGTGCCGACGCTTGGCGCAAGAGCGCTTGATGCTCGTCGCCGCGCCGTCATTGGCTGCGCGTGTGCGCAGCGCAGAGGATCTGTTGCGCCTGCCGTTGCTGGTGTTTCACCACGCGGTGCAGCGCCACCCGTGGATGAGCTGGTCGCACTGGTTCAGCCAACTCGGCCTGGCGCAGCGCGCCGACCAGCCGCTGCTGCAGTTCTCGCAGTACGAGCACGTGATCAAGGCCGCGATCGAAGGCGCCGGCATCGCCATCGGGCGCGCACCGCTGGTGCTGCCGTGTTTGCGCGCGGGGCAGTTGCAGGTGGTGCTGCCCGAGGTGCAGGCCAATGGGTTGGACTACCTGCTGCTGGTGTCGGAACGGTCCGAACAGCGGGTCGAGGTGCAGGCCCTTACCAGGTGGATCGAGCAGACCTTGGCGGCCGATGGGATGGGCTGAGCCGTCGTTTGCCGATGCCTCAGCCGACGCTCCGTACTAGCGCGGACCCAACGCCCACTTCAGGCCGCGCGTGATCAGGATCGGCGCAACCGTCAGGTGGTCTTCCCCCGCGATCACGTCGGCGCGTAGGCGCAGCCCGCGCACTTGCCGTGCCTGCAGTGCAGAAGCGAACGCGCGGACGTCGGCCACCATGTCGCCCTCGCTGGCATAACGGCCCGGATCTCGCGCACCCTTCGGCGCGCGGCCTTCGTACTCACCGACCCCGAGGTAGACGTCGGCCTGCAGCGGCGCCTTGGCATCAACCGCCCACTCCTTCTGGCGCGCGAACAGGGCACGGTGGTCGAACCACAGCGACGGACTGCCCAGCACATAACCCTGGAACAGGTCGGGTTCATGGGTCAGCACGTCGGCACCGAGCAGTGCGCCATACGAATGGCCGGCAAAGACCTTGCGCGACAGATCGGCCCGGTAGTGTGCGGCAATGAACGCGAACACCTCGTCGGCGATGAAGCGCCGAAAGCCTGCTGCCTCGCCGAACACCGGCGTGCGGCCGGGCATGTCGGACACGACATTCGCGCCACCGTTCGGCGTCGGCGTGTAGTCGCGCCGGCGGCTGAACTCGGGCGTGTCGCCCTTCGCATACCCCAGCCCGACCAGGATGAACTCCGGCAGTGCGTCACTGTGCCCGCCGACGCGTGCAGCGATAGCGCGTGTGAGCGGGAAGGCATACGGCGCATCGGTGACGAAGACCACCGGGTAGCTGCGGCCCGGCGACTTCTCATATGACTTCGGCAGCGCGACGTACAGCTCGTAGTCGCGTTGCAGACGTGTGGCGCGCAGCACATGAACGGCGGTGTCAGGTAACGCGTAGGCCGTGGGGGCCGGCTCGCCGGCGGTGGTAGCCAAGGGCAGGAGCGTGAGCAAGGCCAGCGCGAGCAGGCCGCGTAAACGGGACATGGCAATGAGATTGGATTTGAAGAGGCGTGACGCTATACGTGCGGTTGCGCGCCTGCATCGATGGCCGTCGGATCAGGGCCCCACAGCCGATCGACCCAGGTCGCGGCGGAAGAATCGAACCCCTGCGCATTGCTCAACAGCACCAGCGAAAGTCCGTGGTCCGGACAGCGCAACACCAGCGAGGTGAAGCCGGCATACCTGCCGCCGTGGAACATGAACCGGCGGCCGGCATGAGGCATCAGTTCCAGCCCGAAGCGATACGGTTCGTCGACAGAGCCAAAGCGTGCGTCCTCGGCGCAGCAGCGGGCCAGCAGGCTGTGATCGCCGTGACGGCGCCAGTCATCGAGCCACCGTCCTTCCGCCAGGACCAGGTCGTCAAGCGTCGACCACAGCCCACCATCGCCCCAGGTGGCCAATGGCACCGGCAGTTCGTGCCACTCACCAGCCTCGGGCGTTACCCGGCCATAGCTGCGCGCGCGGCGAGGCAGCACACGCCACGGCTGGTCCTCGAAGCTGGTGTGGCGCAGGCCCCAGGGTTCGAAGAACCGGCGGCGTGCCAGCTCGTCGAGACGGCATCCAGCGTCTTGCTGCAGCCACTCGGCCAACAGGACGTAGTTGCTGTTGCTGTAGTCGTGGCGCGACCCGGGGGCGAAGGAGACGTCGTCGGCCCGCCGGATCAGGTCCAGCGCCTGCGCTTGCGTGACCACATCGTTGTCATGGCGGCCGAGCTGTGCACCCCACAGGAACAGGTAGTCGGCGATGCCACTGGTGTGTCGCAGCAGATGGCCCACGCAGAGGGGCTGCTCGTAAGACGCCAGTGCCGGCAGCTGTGGCCGCAGGTCCGTGTCCAGGGCCAACCGGCCGTCGGCGATCGCGTCCAGCACCAGCGCGGCGACCCAGGGCTTGGACTCCGAAGCCAGGTAGTAGCGCGTGTCGCCGGCCAGCGGTTGCCGCCACTCCAGCTGCGCCATGCCGTGGTGCACATGCCGCAGCGCCTGCCCGTCGACCACCAGCGCCGCGCTGAAGCCCGGTCCGTCCGGCGCGTGTTCGGCGCGTAAACAGTCGACCGTGCTGTCGAACCGGTCCAGCAATGGAGAAAGGTCAGGGCTCATGCCGATGGGTGTGCGTGCACGGGTTGGGCGTGTTGGCCAGGGATAGCAGGGGCCGCAGCATACCGAAGGCGGACCGGCGGGCGTCCTGGGACGGCTCCATGCAGCCCACCTCGCGGTACGCTGTCGCCATGGACTCCCTGATCGCCGCCGCCGCGCGAGCCCTGGTCGTTGGCGACACGCTTGGTGCGCTCAAGCGCGTCGCGCTGCGCGATGACCCGCCGGCGCTGGCGCTGCGCGGGATCGCGATGGCGCAATTGGGCGAGCACGCCAGAGCCCGCGAGCTGTTGCGCAACGCCGCCAAGGCCTTTGGTGCCCACGAGGATCTGGCGCGAGCGCGCTGCATCGTCGCCGAGGCGGAGGTCGCGCTCGCGTTGCGAGACCTTGGCGGCCAGCCGCGCACGTTGACGAGCGCTGCAGCCACGCTTGAAGCGCGTGGCGATCGGGCGAACGCGCTGCAGGCCCGCCTGATCGCTGTTCGGCAAATGATCTTGCTCGGTCGCATCGACGAAGCGGCAACCGAGTTGGCGCGTCTCGACACGCACGGTGCACCGCCTTCGCTGCAAGCCGTTGCCGAGCTGGCGGCGGCCGAAGTGGCGCTGCGTTCACTGCGCACGGCGACCGCCCACGCGGCGTTGGCACGTGCCAGCGAGGCGGCCGAACGTGCGCGCATCCCGGCCCTCGCGGCCGAGGTCGAAGAGGCCCGTGCCGCGTTCGATCGGCCCGCTGCGCGCCGCGTCCACGCCGGCCACGAACAGCCTCTGCGCCTGGACGAGGTCGAAGCGCTGCAGGCCTCGGGTGCGCTGGTGCTCGATGCCTGCCGCCGCGGCTTGCGCGCGGGCCAGGCTTGGCTGCCGCTGGCGCGTCGGCCGGTGCTGTTCGTGCTGGCGCAGGCGCTGGCCGAGGCGTGGCCCGGCGATGTCGATCGCCACACGCTGATCGCGCGCGCCTTTCGCACCCGTCGCCCTGACGAGACGCACCGCGCGCGCCTGCGCGTCGAGATCGGCCGTTTGCGCTCGCTCGCCGCGCCGTTCGCGCGTATCGAAGCCACTGCGCGTGGCTTCGCGCTCACGCCGCATGATGAGAAAGCGGTCGCCGTGCTGATGCCGCCGATCGATGGCGAGCAGGCGTCGCTGCAGGCGCTGCTGGCCGATGGTGCGGCCTGGTCCACCTCGGCGCTGGCGCTCGCACTGGGCGTCAACCAGCGCACCGTGCAGCGCGCGCTGGCCGAGCTGGAAGTCGATGGCCGGGTGCGCTCGATCGGCAAGGCCCGCGCGATGCGCTGGCTGGCGCCGCCGCTGGCCGGATTCACGACGATCTTGTTACTCCCCGCTTCGCTGCCACCTGGGTAGATTGCGGTCCATCGCACCGACAACCGGTACACCACGAGGAACCGACATGACACACAGCAAGACCCCCTCCGGCGAAAAGGCCCCCGCCGTCCATGCGGCCGAGATCGTGCGCGAGTACGGCCCGTTCGCCGGCGCCGACAAGATCAATGGCGTCACCCACGATGGCCACAACGTCTGGGCCGCCGTCGGTGCGCAGCTAATTGCGATCGACCCCGACAGCGGGCAGCTGGCGCGCACGATCGACTGTGCCGGCGACGCTGGCACGGCCTTCGACGGCACGCACCTGTACCAGATCACCGAAGCCCGCATCGACAAGATCGACCCCGCGACCGGGAAGGTGGTCGCGACGATCGCCGCGCCGGGCCACGGCCGCGACTCAGGCCTGGCCTGGGCCGAGGGCAGCCTGTGGGTCGGCCAGTACCGCGACCGCCAGATCCTGCAGATCGACCCGGCCACCGGCCAGGTGCTGCGCACGATCGAAACGAACCGCTTCGTCACCGGCGTGACCTGGGTCGATGGCGACCTGTGGCACGGCACCTGGGAAGGCGAAGAGAGCGAGTTGCGCCGCATCGACCCGGCGAGCGGCGCCGTGCTCGAGCGGCTCGAGATGCCGCACGGCACGGGCGTCAGCGGGCTCGAGTCCGACGGCGCCGGCCTTTTCTACTGCGGCGGCGGATCGAGCGGCAAGGTCCGCGCGGTGCGACGCCCGAAGCGGGCCACCGCCGCGGCGTAGACACCCGCGCCGCCGGGTCCTAAGTCCGGCCTCACACCCGCCGAGCACACCTGCTGCATCGGGCTGAAACGCCCGAGGCCGGCTGTCGCTCGCCCCTGCCATCACTCACCGGATTCGGTTTCCGACCGAAGACCCGCGCCTGCCCCACGGTGGGCGCCTCGACTCACCTGACCCCTTTTCTCGCAGCCAAGGAGCATCACATGAACACCGCCCACACCGACCTGACCCACCACCCCGTCGTCACGCCCGACCGCTGGCTCGAACAACGCCGCGCGCTGCTGGCCCGCGAAAAGGAGCTGACCCACCTGCGCGACCAGATCGCCAGCGAGCGCCGCGCACTGCCCTGGGTGCGCATCGACAAGCCCTATGTGTTCGACGCGCCCGAGGGCCGCCGCTCGCTGGCCGAGCTGTTCGACGGCCGCCGCCAGCTGGTGGTGCAGCACTTCATGTTTGCGCCGGGCTGGGAGGCTGGCTGCAAGAGCTGCTCGTTCATGGCCGACCACGTCGACGGTGCGAAGCTGCACCTGGCGCAACGCGACGTGACGTTCGTCGCCGTCTCGCGGGCACCGCTGGCCGACATCGAGCGTTTTCGCCAGCGCATGGGCTGGCAGTTCCCATGGGTTTCGTCGAACGGCACCGACTTCAACCACGACTTCGGCGTCAGCTTCACGGCCGAAGAGCGGGCCAAGGGCGAAGTCTTCTACAACTTTGGCTGGCAGCCCTTCCCGCTCGAAGAGGCGCCCGGCGTCAGTGCGTTCTACCGCGGCGACGACGGCAGCGTGTTCCACACCTACTCGACCTACGGCCGCGGCGTCGAGCTGATGATGGGCACCTACGATTTCCTCGACATCGCCCCAAAGGGGCGCGACGAGGACGGCCTGGGCTACACGATGGAGTGGGTTCGCCACCACGACCGCTACGAGTCGACGGTGGTCGAGAAGACTCCGACGGCCTCGTGCTGCGCGGCGCGCGGCTGAGCGGTCCTCTGCGTCGACGCACTGGCGTGGCGACATGGAAAGCGTTTGGCCGTGGCTCGCCGTGGCAGCGGTCGGCGCGCTGCACGGGCTGAACCCCGCCGGCGGTTGGCTGCTGGCCGCCGCATGGGGCGTGCAGGCACACGATCGCAGGTTCGCGTGGCGAGCACTGATGCCGATTGCGCTGGGTCACGTCGTGTCGGTAGGGCTCGTGGCCGGTGCGGTGGCCCTCGGCGCGCAACTTGATCGCACGTGGCTGCAGGTGCTGGCGGGCGCGTTGCTGGTGGGCGTCGGATGGCGGCACCTGGCCGGACGAGGCCGCGCGCGGCCCCGGCTGCCGACGGGCCATCTCGGCCTGACGCTGTGGTCGTTCATCGTGTCCACCGGCCACGGCGCCGGGCTGATGCTGGTGCCGGCGCTGATCCCACTTTGCGCCTCTGGCTTGCCGGGCCGGCAGGCCACGGGCTCACTGGCCGTGGCGGTTGCCGCGGTCGGTGTCCACAGTGCGGCGATGCTGCTGGTCAGCGGCTTCGTGGCGACCGTGGCCTGCCGGGCGGTTGACTCAGCCGCCGCCGGGGCAAGTCGATTGAGCGCGAGCAGGCGACGGAAACGGGCGCCGACAGTAGGATCAAGCTGAAGGGGCGCAACGGAACACGTCGCCAGAGCTGCCATCAAGTGTGAAAAGCATGCAAGTCATAACGCGTCCAGGGTTGGGTGCCCATGAAGCTTGAGGCCGCCGTTGAGGTCTGTCAGGCTCAAGAGAAGGGCCAGGACCGTGCGGCGTCTTTTCGCTATGGCGGGGGCACGCTTTATGTGTTGGCGGATGGTGCCGGTGGCACAGGCAGCGGGGGGCAGGCCGCGGACCTTGCTCTAGAGGTTGCATGCGCGTTCTCAAAGGGTGAGTTCGGGACGCTGGCAACTGCCTTGCTCGAACTCGATCGCAAGGTCTCGGCATTGGGCGGGCGAACGACGGTCGTCATCGTGACGGTTGTTGCCGGTTTGATCAGGGGGATCATCGCGGGCGACTCTGTGGCTTGGCTCGTCGACCGCGGCACGGTCAGAGACCTCTCCATGGGCCAAGGCCGCAGGCCCATGGTGGGAGACGGCGCAGTGGGCGTCGAGTTTGGCCCCATTGAACTGACGGGCACGCTTTTGCTGGCAAGCGATGGACTCACAAACTATGTGAGCGCCGCCCGCATCCGTGAATTGCTGGCAGCTTCGTCACTGCAAGGCTGCGCCGCGGCGTTGATCGAGTCAGCGCGCTTGAAGAACGGATCGTTGCAGGACGACGTTGCGGTCGTCGTCGCCAGGGCAGTCGATGCTGACCATGAGCAGGCACCTTAGATGACTGCTCAGCCGTGCCCAGCCATTGCCCTTTCTACTGAATCACGAGCGTTGGCGAAATTCCGTTGCGCGTAGCGTCCAAGTCCAACGCCCGCAAATCGACGATCACCTCGTCCGCTCTCTTGAGCACGCCAGCCGTTCCCACGCCGATCGCATACATCCCCGCCGCCTTGATCGCATCGATGCCAGCCTGCGCGTCTTCGACGCCGATGCACTCGACCGGCGGCACGCCCAGCGCAGCGGCGGCGCGCAGGAAGATCTCGGGGTCGGGTTTGCTGCAGCGCAGGGTTCGTGCGTCGACGACGTGGTCGAAGCGGTCGGTGATGCCCAGGCGCTGCAGCACGGTCGGTGCGTTGTGGCTGACCGAGGCCAGCGCGATGCGCAGCCCCGCTGCTCGGCAGGTGGCGAGGGCTTCGGCCGCGCCCGGCAGCAGGTCACCGGGGCCGAGACCACCGAGCAGCCGCTGGTAGTGCGCGTTCTTGCGCGTGGCCAACGCGATGCGCTCGGTCTCGTTCCAGCGGYGCGTCGGGTCCTGCGCGAGGATCAGCGCCAGCGAGCCCATTCGGTCGACGCCCTTCAAACGCTCGTTGAACGCTTCGTCGAACGGCAGCCCGAGTGATTCGGCCAGCGCGCGCCAGGCCAGGAAGTGCAGGTGCGCGGTGTCGGTCAGGACGCCGTCGAGATCGAAGATGACGGCGCGGCAGGGGTCGGGGGGGGGCATGGGGTGTCGGTCGCTGGGGAGATGAAAGAGTTGGACGCGGCCCATGGCAGACGCACGCTGGGTGCTTCGGCACACAGGGTCACGCCCAGGCCGTGGTGCCACAGCGTGATTTCGGCGCCGTCGGTCAGGCGGTACTCGGCGGCGTCGGGGTGCACCGTGACCTCCAGTCGCGCGCCTTGCCAGTGCAGGCGGAATCGGAAGTGCGTCCACGCGGCCGGCAGGCAGGGCGCGAAGTGCAGCCGCCCGTCGAACAGTCGCAGGCCACCAAAGCCTTGCGCCAGGCCGAGCCAGGCGCCAGCCAGCGCTGCGGTGTGCACGCCGTGCTGGGTGTTGCCATGGGTGTTGTCCAGGTCGGTGCGAGCACCGCGCATGAAGTAGTCGAACGCGGTGTCGATGCGGCCGATCTCGGCCGCGACGATGCCGTAGACACAGGCCGACAGCGACGAGTCGTGCGTGGTCAGCGGCTCGTAGTAGTCGAAATCGCGGCATTTCTGCTCGAAGGTGAACTGCTCGCCGCGCAGCAGCAGCGCCAGCACCACGTCGGCCTGCTTGCAGACCTGGTGGCGGTAGATCACCAGCGGGTGGTAGTGCAACAGAAGTGGTCGGTTATTTCCGCTGACCGCGTTGCCGTTCGAAAACGGCCAGCGCGGCTTGTGCAGGAAACCGTCGTCTTGCGGGTGCACACCGGTGGCGGCATCGACCGGCAGGTACATCTGTGTGGCAGCAGCGCGCCAACGCGCAGGCTCGTCGGCGCCCAGGCCGATCACCGCGGCGATGCGCGCGTGCTCCACCGGATGCTCGGCGGCCAGCCAGCCGGCCAGCTCGGCGGCGTAGGCCAGGTGTTGCTGCGCCATCGCGTTGGTGTAGAAGTTGTTGTCCACCATCGCGGTGTATTCGTCGGGTCCGGTCACCTCGTGGATGCAGAAGGCGCCGCCGCGGCGCGGGTCGTGGTGGCCCAGGTCGAGCCAGATGCGCGCGGTGTCGAGCACCAGCTCGGCGCCCATCGCCGTCATGAAGGCCGTGTCGCCGGTGGCCTGGGCGTATTGCTTGACTGCGTGCGCGATGTCGGCGTTGATGTGGGCCTGCGCGGTGCCGGCCGGGAAGTAGGCTGAGCTTTCGGTACCGCCGGTGATCGTGCGCCACGGGAACAGCGCGCCCTTGGCATGCGCCATCTCGCGGGCGCGTTGGCGCGCCGCCGGCAGCGCACGCCAGCGGTACTCGAGTAGCGCGCGGGCGATCACCGGTGCCGTCCACAGCATCACTGGCAGCACGTAGATCTCGGTGTCCCAAAAGCTGTGGCCTTCGTAGCCTTCACCGGTCAAGCCTTTGGCCGCAATGTTGGTCGCGCCGTCGCGGCCGGCCGCTTGCAGCAGGTGGAACAGGCCGAAGCGCAGCGACTGCTGCACCCGATCGTCGCCGCCGACCTCGACATCGGCGTGCTGCCAGTAGTCGGCAAGCCACGCCGCCTGCTCTTCGCACAGCGTGTCGAAGCCCGCGCGGCGCGCGTTGGCCAGTTGCGCCAGCGCGAGCTCGGCCAAGGCCTCTTGCTCGGCCTGCGGGCCGTGCAGGTAGCAGCCGAACTTGGTCAGCGTCACGCTCTGGCCCAGCCGCAGCTCACCGGAGACCTGGTGCGACAAGCGCTCGCCGGCGCGCGGCATGTCGGGCCGCGCGTCGAAGCCTTCGGGACTGTCGACGACATGGTCGAGTGCACTGACCAGCGCCAGCCCGCTGTGCTCGGTGCGCTGCATCAGCAGCATCGTGCTGCCGGCCTGGCGGCTGGCCTGCCACAGCAGCGGCGACGGGCGCGCGGCGCCGACGCGCGGGTCATTCGCTGCGCCGACGTTGGGGGTGCAGGCGTCGAGCGTCGACAACAGCCGCACGGGGCCGCCGGCGTCGAGCGCGGTCACGTGGTAACGCACCGCGTAGATGTCTGGCCGGGTGAAGCTGACGATGCGCTCGCTGGTGATCGCGACCACGCGGCCGCGCGGCGAGCGCCACTGCACATGGCGCGTCAGCACGCCACGGCGAAAGTCGAGCCGGCGCTCGTAGGCCACGACCTGGCCCTGCGTCAGGTCGACGCACTCGTCGCCCAGCGTCAGCTCGATTGCCTTGCCGTTCGGCAGCTTGAGCTGGAACTCGTTGTGCCGCGCCAGGCCGAACGCGTCTTCCGGGTAATGGATCGGTTCACGCTCGTACAGCCCGTTGAGGAAGTTGCCGTCTTGCGATGTGCTGCGGCCCGGCGGCAGCGGCTCGTCGTGCGCGCCGCGCAGGCCGATGCGGCCGTTGCCGAGCGCGAACAGCGTCTCGGCCAGCGCCACCCGCTGCGGGTCGAACGAGGTTTCTGTCAGGCCCCAGGGTTCGGGGGCACACAGCGGCGCAAGGGCAGGGTCGGCGGCGTTCATCGCGGTACGGCGTTGGGAGAAGAAGATCAGTGCGCGGCGGCGAGCCGCGGTTGCGCGCGGCCGTCCTGGCGGAACAGGTGCAGCGCCTCGGGCGGCAGCGTGTAGGCCAGGCGGTCACCCACTTGCAGGTCGTCGCGCGTGGTCTTCACCAGCAGCGCGGGCTCCGGCGCCAGCGCCCCACCCTTCGGCGTGATGCCGTTGGCCAAGGGCCCGTCGTGGCCGGCGAGGTAGACGTAGGCGTATTCGCCCAGTTGTTCGACGTGCGAGACGCGGCCACTGCCCGGGCCTTCGCCGAGCCGCACATGCTCGGGGCGGATGCCGATCGTCACGGGCTCGCCCGCGGCCAGCCCAGCGGCGGCCACACGCGCTTCGCATGGTTGCGCGGCGGTGCGCAGCGTCACGCCGCTGTCGGCCAGCGCCTGCACGGTGGCGGGCAGGAAGTTCATGCCCGGCGAACCGATGAAGCCGGCAACGAAGCTGTTGGCCGGGTGGTGGTACAGCTCGAGCGGGTGGCCGCACTGCGCGATGCTCGGCAACTCGCCGCGCTCGGCGGCGGGCCGCAGCAGCACGATCTTGTCGGCCAAGGTCATCGCCTCGACCTGGTCGTGCGTCACGTAGACCATGCTGGCCGAGCCGAGCGCGCGGTGCAGCCGCGCCAGCTCGACGCGGGTGCGAACGCGCAGTGCAGCATCGAGGTTAGACAGCGGTTCGTCGAACAGGAACACGCTGGGTTGGCGCACGACGGCGCGGCCGATCGCGACCCGCTGGCGCTGGCCACCGGACAGGTCGCGCGGCTTGCGCTGCAGCAGGTTCTCCATGTCGAGCATGCGCGCCGCTTCGCGCACGCGGCGGTGGATCTCGGCCTCGGCCAGCTTGCGGTAACGCAGGCCGAAGGCCATGTTCTCGTAGGCCGTCATGTGCGGGTACAGCGCGTAGCTCTGGAACACCATCGCCACATCGCGCTCGGCCGGCGGCGTGTGCTCGACGCGCCGGCCGGCGATCGAGATCGCGCCCTCGCTCGGCTCGTCCAGCCCGGCCAGCAGCCGCAGCAATGTCGACTTGCCGCAGCCCGAGGGCCCGACGAAGACGCAGAACTCGCCCGGCTCGATCACCAGGTCGATGTCGCGCAGCACATGCTGGTCGCCGAAGCGCTTTTGCACGCCTCGCAGTTCGATGCGGCTCATGTGGTTCTCCTTAGCCTTTGACGGCACCCTGGGTCAGCCCAGAGACGATGCGGCGCTGGAACACCAGCACCAGCAACAACAACGGCAGCGTGACGATCACCGAAGCGGCCATCAGCGCGCCCCACGGCAGTTCGAACTTGCTCGGTGCGCTGATCAATGCGATCGCCACCGGGATCGTGCGCTGCTCGGTCGACAAGGTGAAGGTCAGCGCGAACAGGAACTCGTTCCACGCGGCGATGAAGGCGAGCAGCCCGGTCGCGACCATCGCCGGTGCCAGCAACGGCGCGAAGATGCGGAAGATCAGCGTCAGCGGGCCGATGCCGTCCATCGCCGCGGCCTCTTCCAGCTCGCGCGGCAGCTGGCGCGTGAAGGTGACCAGCACCCACACGGTGAACGGCAAGGTCAGCATCAGGTCGGCCAGCAGCAGCGCGCCGAGCGAGTCGTACAGGCCAAGCACGCGCACCAGTTCGAACATGCCCGACAGCACCGCGACCTGCGGAAACATCGACGCGGCCAGGATCGTCAGCAGCAGCAGCCCACGACCGCGGAAGTCGACCCGCGCCAGCGCCCATGCGGCCATCAACCCGAGCAGCATCGACAAGCCGACCACACCGATCGCGACCAGCGCTGAGTTCATCAGGTTGTGTGCGAACGGTTGGTCGCGGAACAGCGTCAGGTAGTTGTCGAGCGTCGGTTTGTCTGGCCACAGCTGGGGCGAGAACAAGCCTTCACGTTGCTTGAACGAGCTGGAAACGGCGACCACCAGCGGCGCCAGCGTGACGAACAACAGCAGCGCCGAGGCCAGCGCATAACCGGTGCGACCCAGCCAACGATTCAAGGTACGGCTCATTGCGTCCGCCTTTCATGGCGGCGCATCAGCGCCATCGCGCCGATCGTCAGCAGCGCGATGATGAAGAACAGCGTCGTCGCCGCGGCCGAGCCGTAGCCGACCTGCTGGAAGTCGATCAACTGTTCGCGCACGAAGACCGACATGCTGCGCGTGTCGCGGCTGTTCGAGGTCATCACGTAGATCACGTCGAAGACCCGCAGCGCGTCCAGCATGCGGAAGACAACAGCGACCATCACACCTGGCAGGATCAGCGGCAGCGTGATGCGGCGGAACGTGGCGATGGGCGGCACGCCGTCGACCCGCGCGGCTTCGAGGCAATCGCCCGGCACCATCTGCAGCGAGGCCAGGATCAGCAGCGCCATGAACGGCGTGGTCTTCCACACATCGACCGCGACGACGGTGGCCAGCGACAGCGCCGGATCGGCGGTGAAGGCCAGCGGCGCGCTGATCAGGCCGGCGGCCAGCAGGTAGTGGTTCACGACACCGAACTGATCGTGCAGCATCCAGCTCCACATCTTGGCCGAGACGACCGTCGGCACGGCCCACGGCACCAGCATCGCAGTGCGCAGCAGCAGGCGGATGCGCGACGGCTGGTTGATCAGCAGCGCGATGCCCAGGCCGAGCAGCGTTTCGAGCGTCACCGAGGCGGTCGCGAAGACAAGCGTGTTGCCGACGGCGCTCCACCAATCCGGGTCCCCCCACAGACCGTATTCGCCGATGTAGTTTTCGAGGCCGACGAAGCGGCGCGTCGGCTCGGACAGGCGCGCATCGGTGAAGCTGAGCCAGATCGTGCGCACCAGTGGCCAGCCGGCCACGCCGGCCAGTGTGACGAGCAGCGGCGCCAGCATCCACAGCGCCCAGCGGCGGCGCTGGCGGGCCAGCCCGCGTGGGCGTGGCACAGCGGCTGCCGCGGCTTCGGCCGCAGTGCGCGAGCGCAGCTTCAGTTCCATCGCCCACCGCGGCTGGCGCGCTTCAGGTTGCTTTCGAGCTTGACCAGCGCTTCGTCGGGCTTGGCGCTGCCGGCCAGCACGTCGTGCGTGGCATTCCAGAACTCGTTGCTGACCTTGTTGTACTGCGAGCCGGTGGCGGCGGTTGGCCGCGCGACGGCGCTGGTGAATGCGCCGACCAGGTCGCCCATGAACGGGTTGGCCTTCAGCACCTCGGCGTCTTCGTAAAGCGCCGGCCGCGTCGGGTTGAACGAGCCGGTCAGTGCGCGCTCCTTCTGCACCGCGGCGCTGGTCATGTACAGCACCAGCTCGGTCGCCAGCGCCGCGTTGCGCGAGTACTTCGACACCGCCAGCGATTCGCCGCCCAGCGTGGCCGCGGGCTTGCCGCCCGGGCCGGCCGGCAGCGGCGAGACGCCGATCTTGCCTTTGATCGTGCTGCCATCGGACTGCGCCAGCGACCAGGCGTACGGCCAGTTGCGCATGAAGACCGCGTTGCCGGCCTGGAACACGCCGCGCGATTCTTCTTCGGCGTAGTTCAGCACGGCGGTCGGCGAGATGGTGCCGACCCAGCCGGCGGCGGTCTTCAGCGCGTCGGCCAGTTTCGGGTTGCGTGCGCTGATGCGGCCGTCGCTTTCGACGATGCTGCCGCCGCCATGGCTGACCGACCATTCGAGCGCGTTGCAGGTCAGGCCTTCGTACGCGCGGCCCTGCCAGACGTAGCCCCACATCCTGTCGTTGCCGGCGGCGCGCTCGGCGTCTTGAATGCGGCGCGCGCTGGTGGTCAGCTCGGTCCAGGTCGTCGGCACCGCGAGCTTGTGCTTGTCGAGCAGGTCCTTGCGATAGAACAGCAGCCCGGCGTTGACGAACCATGGCATCGCGACCAGGCGGCCACCGAYCGTGTTGTTGGCGACGAAGGCCGGGAAGTGCTGGCCTTCGGCACCGCGGCTGGCGGGCTTCAGGTCCTGCAGGTGGCTGGCCAAAAGGCCGGGCCAGACGACGTCGATCTGGAACACGTCGATCTTGTCGGAGCCAGCACCCAGCACCTGCTGGTACAGCGCGAGTCGCTCGCTGGCGTCGTTCGGCGTCGCGACGACCTGCACCTGGTTCCCGGTCTGCTTGGCCCAAGCCTCGGCCGAGCGTTTGCATAGCTCCAGCTCCTGGCCGACCGAGCCGCACGAGATCTTGATCGATGCGGCATGGCCGGTCGCGCCGGCGGTGGCCAGCGCGAGGGCGATGCCGGTTCGAATCCAGTGGCCCGATGTGCGCATGGGGGAGGTCTCCTTGTGTCGTCGTTCGTTCGAAGCGCGCGGCAAGGAATGCTCCCGGCCTTTGCACTGGTCGCCATCTCACCCGGCCGGGATGAACGGCCGATTACGAATGTTGACCAACCGATGAAACACGCGGGGCGCTGGGTGGCGCCTCGTCGGCCGGCACATCACCCAGCGCCTGGCGCAGCGCTGGCGCGGCAAACGGTTTCTGCAGGAACGGCACGCCGGCAGGCCAGCCCTGGCTCGACGTGGCAGACAGCTCCGGCGGCAGGCCGGACATCAGCACGACTCGCAGCCCGTCTTGTTTCGCGGCCACTGCCTGAGCCAGCGCGAGACCGCTCAGGCCCGCGCCGAGGCAGATGTCCGACAGCAACACGGTGGCCCACGGACCGGCGTCGAGCAGCGCCTCGGCCTCGGCCACGTTGCCGGCGCCGCGCACTTCGGCGCCAGCGGCTTCGAGCTCTTCGGTCAGCGTCTGGCGCAGCGCGACGTCGTCGTCGACGAGCAGCACGCGGTGGCCGCGCAGGTCGGCCTGGCCGCCTACGGCGCTGTCTCCCGCGTCGGGGGTCTCGATCGGGCGCGGGGCGGCCGGGAAACGCAGCGTCACGCAGGTGCCGGCGCCGGGTTGGCTGTTCAGCGTGATGTCGCCCCCGCTTTGTTTGACGAAGCCGTAGACGATCGACAGGCCGAGCCCGCTGCCGACACCGGCTGGTTTGGTGGTGAAGAAGGGCTCGAAGACCTTGCGTGTCGTCGCCTCGCTCATGCCGACGCCGGTGTCGAGCACGCTCAGCTCAATGCCGTCACGGCCGTCGTCCAGCGTGGCGCTGCGGCTGCGCACCGTCAGCGTGCCGCCGCCAGGCATCGCCGCGGCGCTGTTCATCACCAGGTTCAGCAGCGCGTTCTCCAGCTGGCCGCGGTCGACCCGCACGCCGCGCGCCTGCGCGCCCAGGTCCAGCTGCACGACGGTCGCGTCACCGGCGCTGTACTCGACCAGGTCGCGCATCTCCTCGACCATCTCGTCCACAGGCACCCACTCGGCCTGCAGCGGCTGGCGGCGAGCGAAAGCCAGCAGGCGCCGCACCAGCCCGGCCGCCGAACGCGCGGCGCGCTGCACGCGCGACCACTGCGCATGMGCGCGCGGCGAGCCGGCGAGTTCGCTTTCCAGCAGCGCCAACGTGCCCAGCATCGTGCCGAGGTAGTTGTTGAAATCGTGCGCGACGCCACCCGTCAGCTGGCCCAGCACTTCCAGCTTTTGCGCCTGGTGCAGCTGGCTTTCGATCGCGCGGCGGGTGGTCTGGTCGGTCGCCAGCGTCACGCTGCCGCCGCTGGCCATCGTGCGGGTACGCAACTCCAGCAGCGTGCCGTTGGGCAGCTGCAGTTCCAGGTGGTCGTGTTTGGCCAGTGTGGCCGGGTCGGTGCCGGCCAGTGGCTGCGGTGTGCCGGCCGGGGTGGTGCGCCAGGTCGTGTCAACCGGCAACGCGGCAAACAGGGCGGGTGCAGAGACGCCGGCTGTCACGGTGATGCCGTGCGGCGCCAGCAGATTGGCGAAGCGCCGGTTCCACAGCAGCAGGTGCTGGGCAGGGTCGAATACCGCCAGGCCGTCGGTCAGGCTTTCGTGCACCGCGTCCAGCAGCGCGCGCTGCTCGCGCAGCTCGGCCACCAGGCGCTGGCGGGCCAGCACGTGTTCACGAAAGACCTCGAAGCTGCGGGCCAGCGCGCCCAGTTCGTCGCGCCGCGCAGCGGCCGGCCGGCGCGGCGCGGTGTCGCCCTCGGCCAGCCGGGTCATGCCATCGGTCAACGATTCGATCTCGGCCACCAGCGAGCCGACATAACGCGCGGCGCCGACCGCGATCACCAGGCAGCCGAAGGCCAGGATCAGCATCCAGCCTTCGCCGAAGCGCACCGCGCTGTGCACGCTGCGGCTGCGTTCGGCCGCGCTGCCGCGCAACTGGGCGACGTGGCGGCCGACCTCGGCGTTCAGCTCGTCGGCATTCGCGCGGGTGTCTTCAACCAGGTACTCGGTCGCGCTCTTGAGCGCCACCAGCCGCTGGCGCAGCGCCAGCAGGCCATCGGGCGCGGTCAGCTCGGCCAAGGTGTTGGCCATCGGCGCCGGCAGCTGCGGTAGCGCGCGGCGTTGCTGCGCGGCCAGCAACAGCGCCTCGGCATCAGCCTGGAAACGGCCGACTTCGGCCGGATTGGGCGCCACGCTGCCGAGCACCAGCGTCGACCACAGCGCAGCGACGGCTGGGTCCAGCGGCTGCGGTGCGTCGCGGTGCAGCCGGATGCCGAGTTCGTTCAGGCGCCGCATCGCGGCCGACAGTTGGTCCTGCGTGGCCAGGCTGCGCTGCGTCAGGTCGACCAGGGCGGCCAGGTGGTGCGCGACGCCGTCGCGCAGGTGCGGCAGCGCTTCGCCCAGCGCCGGGGTCGGGCGCAGCCGCTCGGCCTGGGCTTGCACCTGCTCCAGCAGCGCCTGGGCCTCGTCGCGGGTCGCGGCCAGTTCCTCCGGCGAGGCCGAATCGCTCATCCGCCGCGCCAGTGCGGCCAGCCGGGTGGTGTGCTGGGCCAGCTCCAGCGCCAGCGAGATATTGGGCAGCAGCTCGTCCTCGACTCCGACCAGCGCCTGCTGCGTGCTGCGCATGCCGTACCAGCCGACGACAGCCAGCCCGATGGCGGCGACGAGCAGCACGCCAAAGGCCGCCAGCAGGCGCGTGCGCACCCGCTGCAGCGACCATTTGGAGAAACTCACACCTTTTGCACGTCCGCCGCGAAGGCGTAGCCCAGGCCGCGTTCGGTGCAGATGTAGCGCGGGTGCTTCGGGTTCGGCTCGATCTTGCGGCGCAGGCGCAGGATCAGCACGTCGATGGTCCGGTCGAAGACCTCGGTGTCGACGCTGCGGGTGTGCTCCAGCAGCTGGTCGCGTGACCAGACCCGGCGCGGTTGCCGCACGAAGGCTTCGAGCAGCCGGTACTCGGCCTGCGTCAGCGGGCAGGCGCTGCCGTCGACATGGCGCAGGTCGCGCTCGGTGACGTCGAGCAGCCAGTCGCCGAAGCGCAGCTGTTCACCCCGCGGCGTGGCAGGCGGCTTCGGTGCTGCCGGCTCGGTGACGGCGGGCGTGTCGGCCGCAGCAGCGTGGCCGTAGCGCCGCAGCACCGCGCGCACGCGCGCCACCAGCTCGCGTGGGCTGAACGGCTTGATCAGGAAGTCGTCGGCCGCCAGCTCCAGCAGCAGCACGCGGTCGGTCTCGTCACTGCTGCCGCTGATCATGATGATCGGCGCGTCGCTGCGCTGGCGCAGCAGCCGGGCCAGTGTCAGCCCGTCTTCGGCCTGCAAGCGCAGATCGAGCAGCAGCAGGTCGTAGCGCTGCGCGGCCAGCAGGCCGCGGGCCGTGGCGCCGTCGGGCGCGCCATCGGCTTCGAAGCCGGCCTTGCGCAGCACGTCCTGCAGCGAGGCCACCATGTCCGCCTCGTCGTCGACGACGAGGATGCGAGGTCTTGTCTCCACGGTCTCTCCACCGGCTCGTGGGCCGCGTGTGTGATGTCAGCTGTCTTTATCGTGCCGCCAGGCGGYCGGGTCTTCGGTAGTAATACCAAAGCCACCACCGGCAGTGATTTCATTTGCAGATTTCAAATGTTTCAAAGCGAGTGTCGGCCGATGCCGCGCCTGGGACTCGGACGGCTGATCGACGCCTTGCCATTTGACGCCGACCAGGAGTTGGCTTGGCACACGTTTGTCTCGCGCCGAGATCGCCGGGGCCCGTCGGTGCCCGGACGGCGTCACGGATGATGCGCTCAGCGCCATCCCCAGGTTGGAGGCATGTCGGCCCCGGCCATCCATCAAGTTAACTCATAGAGTCAGTGGATTGCCGATCTACGCATCGGCGATGTCGCCGGCATGCGACCCATGCCAATAAGAACCACAGGAAGAAAAATACCTATGAAAACGACTCGACATCTTTCTCGCTTCGCCCTTGCGCCGGTGTTCATCGGCGTGGCGTGCCTGGCCTTGCCAGCCTTGGCGCAGCCCGTTTTCCAATGCGAACGGCTGGACCTCCCGGCAGGCAACACGCCCGGCAGCTGGCCGATGGCCATCAACCGAAGCGGCGCCGTGGTTGGCGCCTTCGGCATGTCCGGCGTCGGAGACTACAGGCCGGGCAAATGGGACCAGACCGGCCAGACGCGACCCATGGCGTACGAGGACGGCGCCATAGGCTTCCATCTCGCCGGCATCAACGACGACGGTTATGCGACCGGCTATAACACCTCGTGGACTGGCTCGCATTGGGATCAGCCCAAAACCGGCTACATCTGGTCGCCCGATGGAATGGCCTCGCGCCTGACCCAGTACGAGAACCAGAACACCGCGGGCAACAGCATCAACAACGCCGGTGTCGTCGCCGGCTGGACCTCTCTCGACAGCAACCCGCTTTTTTACAAGGCGACGCTGTGGAAGGATGGCGCGCAGAAATATCTGCCGCCGTTGCAGGCCGGCAAACGTGCGCAGGCGCAGCAGATCAACGACAAGGACGTGGTGGTCGGCTGGTCCGACCTCACCATCGATGGCACGAAAACGGGGCACGCCGTGAAATGGGTGAACCGCAAGGTGAAGGACCTGGGCACGCTGCCGGGGCACAGCAGTTCGGCTGCGCTGGCGCTCAACACCGATGGTGTGATCGTCGGATACAGCTACGGCGTGGCAAGTCAGCCCGTCGCCTGGGTCAACGGGGTCATCCAGCCCTTGACGGCCGACCAGTCCGAGGGCGAGGCAGTCAGCGTGAACCGACGCGGCGAGATCGTCGGCCGCACGACCCAACTGGGCGCCACCTACTGGCCGCAGGCCGGCGCGGTACCAGTGGCGCTCGATAGCGTCATCGCGGCGGATCACCCCTGCCGTTCGGCCGAAGGTACGGTGATCCCGCTGGACAACGCGTCGGCCATCAACGCGCGCGGCGTGATCGTGGGCTACAGCTACGTCACCACGCCGGAGGGCAATGTCTACATAGCTGGCTTCAGGCTCGTGCCGGTGCCCGCGCAGTAAGCCGGCCACAGAGGTCACCAGTCCGCGGCGGAGCCAGGGTGTCGAGCCCTGGCCTCCGCCGTTCTTGTCACTGCACCTCGATCTTGCACAGCGCATAAACGAACTTCACGCCCGCCGCCGCGGTCTGCAGCTCGGGGTGCTGGTCGCGCGGGTAGGCGATGAACAGCGGGCCATGCTTGGGGTCGGTGATGCGCCGGCCGTCCTGGGTGTGGGCCACCAGCGGGCCGTAGGTGGCCAAGTCGGTCAGCGGGATGATCGCCGCGAAGCCATCGTGCGCGACGGCGCGCAGCTTGGTGGCCGAGGCGTCGACGCCGGCCACGTTCAGCACTTGCTCGATCGTCGGGCCCGTCCATTCGGCCACCGGCGTCCATTCGGAGCCGGTTTTGAGCTTCTTGGTCGGCAGCTTCAGCAGCTCGGCCTCGCCGAAGCGGTAGCTCGCGCTGGCCTTGTCGTTGAAGTTCTTGATCTTGCCGGTCACGGCCAGCATGGCGCCGACCGGGCACTCGGTGCTGTCGGCGGCGTGGGACGCCTGGGTCAGGGCCGTGATGGCCACGAAGGCCGCCGCTGCGTGTCGGATCATCATCTGGGTTCTCCCTGCTGGGCGCCGCCTCAGCGCGGCGCGGCGATTCTAGGCAGTGAAGTGCTGCAGCACGTGGTAGCCGCCGGCCGACTCAGCCAGTACGTAGCCGTTGTCGGCGCGCCAGCACACCGGTGCGGGCGTTTCGCCTTCGCGCAGCTGTGCGCCGCCGGCATGGCGGGCCAGCGTCAGATGGGGCCGGAATGGGCGGGTCTCGACCGGCAGATTCAGGGCTTCCAGGGCTTCAGCCAATGAGGCCTGCAACGCAGCCAGCGCCGGCGGTGTCTCGGCCGGCCGCAGCACCGCGACGCCGTGGTGCCAGCCTTCGAAGCCGTCCAGCACCAGGTCGAAGGGCTGGAACGGCCGCGTCAGGCCTTGCGCCAGCTCGGGCAAGCGGGCGCGCGGCACATTGCCGATGAAATGCAGCGTCAGGTGCCACTGGGTTGGCGGCGTCAGCCGCGCGCCGGTGGGCCAGCGCAGCGCGGTCTGCCAGGCCTGAATCGCCTGGCGCGTCGCGGCATCGGGCCACAGTGCGAGGAACAGCCGCGCCGGGTCGGCGGGCGCGGGCGTGGGCTGCGGTGTGGGCGGCATCGGCCCGATTGGACCGCGTCGCGCGCCGGCTGCCAAACACCTCGGCGCCATTGGGGCGCACCAGCCCCTGGAATCCCCCCGGGCCGTCGGTCACCCGGGGCTGACACAATCCGCGCCGGATTTGCCCCCTCACCCGCTTTCGGCCTGGTCGACCCACAAGGCATGACCAGTCACCAGGGGCAGCCCGGCACTGCGCCGGCCCACCCCCTTCCACTGCACGACCGACACCATGGCACTGCAACAACTGACCGAAGAACAGATACGCACCTGGACCCGCCGCGAAAAAGACGAGTGGTGGCTGAAGAACGTCTACCGCGGCGACATGGCCCAGCTGACGTTCCGCTCGGGCCTCGCCGGCTTCCTGCTCGGCGGCGTGCTGGCCGCGACTGCGCTGTACATCGCCGCGAAGACCGGCATCACGATCGGCGTCGGCCTGACCTCGGTGATCCTGGCTTTCGCGATCTTCCGTGCGTTGCACAGCGCCGGTCTGGTGCAGGACATGACGATCCTGGAGAACAACTGCACCCAGTCGATCGCCACCTCGGCCGGCTACACGGTGACGGCGCTCGCCTCCAGCCTCGGCGCCTACATGCTGGTCACCGGCGTGGTCATCCCGTGGTGGCAGATGATGGTCTGGATCGTGCTGATCTCGAGCATCGGCGTGCTGATCGCGTTCCCGATGAAGCGCCGCTTCATCAACGAAGACCAGCTGCCCTTCCCCGAAGGCCGTGCCAGCGGCGTGGTGCTGGACGCGCTGTACCACGGCGCCGCCGGTGCCGGCATGTTCAAGGCCCGCCTGCTGGGCGTGGTGGCACTGGGCACAGCCACTTGGCAGGCCCTGGTCAGTGACGGCTGGATGAAGCTGATCCAGTTCAAGATCCTGCGCATGGACCACTGGGCCGGCATGAAAGAGCCCTGGATGGTCCACGAGCGGCTGGACACCTACTACTACCAGGCCCAGGGCGCGGCGCTGAAGATCCTGGGCACCGACATCCGCGCGCTCGGCCTGCGGCTGACGCTGGACGCGGCGATGCTCGGCGTTGGCGGCCTGATGGGCATCGCGGTGGCCACCAGCTGCCTGCTCGGCGCCTTCGTCAACTTCGTCGTGCTGGCGCCGATCATGATCGAGCGTGGCGACATCGTGCCGCGCGTGCTGGCCAACGGCACGACGGTGGCGATCTCGCGCGCCGAGATCGTCAACCAGTGGTCGCTGTGGTGGGGCGTGGCGATGATGGTCGCCGGCGCGCTGGTCGGCCTGCTGGCCAAGCCTGAGCTGTTCACCTCGGCTTTCAAGTCGCTGCGCGGTACGGGCACCAACAAGGCGCCGGCCACCGGGCCGGACCCGCTGAAGGACATCGAGCTGCCGCTGTGGCTGAGCTGGGTCGGCGTGCCGGTGCTGAGCGTGCTGGGTGCCTACGTCACCCACCTGTTCTTCGGCGTGCCGATGTTCCTGGCGTTGATCTCGCTGCCGCTGATCTTCGTGCTGACGGTGATCTGCACCAACTCGATGGCGCTGACCTCGTGGACGCCGACCGGCGCGCTGTCGAAGATCACCCAGTTCACGATGGGCGCGATCGACAAGACCAACCCGGCCAGCAACCTGTTGCCGGCCGGCATGACCGCAGAGATTGCCTCCAACGCGGCCAACCTGCTCTCCGACATCAAACCCGGCTACATGCTGGGCGGCAAGCCGCGCCACCAGGCGATGGGCCATGTGATCGGGCTGTTCGCCGGCGTGGCCACTTGCGTGCCGCTGTACTTCCTGCTGTTCCTGCCGCCGGACGCGAACGGTGTGCGCTCGACCACCAGCATCATCAGCGAACAGTTCGCGATGCCCGGCGCGCTGCAGTGGAAGGGCGTGGCCGAGATCATCGCCAAGGGGTTCGCAGGCCTGCCGATGTCGGCGTTGATCACGATGGGCTTCGCCGTCGTGGTGGCGATCGCGATCGAGCTGGCGCGCGTGTTCACCAAGGGCCGCTTCCCGCTGTCGGCGGTGTCGGTGGGCCTGGGCGTCGTGCTGCCGCCCGAATCGACCTTCGCGATGTTCGTCGGCGCACTGATCTTCTGGCTGATGGGCCTGCGCCACAAGACACCCGGAACCCGCAAGCATGAGATCTGGGTCGAAGGCGCTGAGCCGATCTGCGCCGGCTTGATCTCCGGTGCGGCGCTGATGGGCATCGGCAATGCGATCCTGAATGTGCTGATCGGCTGACGCGGCCATCGCGCGAATGAAAAAGCGGCGCCTAGGCGCCGCTTTTGTTTGGGCGTGTCGCGCGTTCAGCGGGAGCTGGACTGCTCGATGACGCGACGGCCGTTGCGGTCGATATGCAAGATCGCCTGATGGGGAGCCGTCGATGCGGCGCGCTGGGTCTCGGTCGACGAGAACTTGGCCGTGAACTTCAGGTTGTCCGAATTGCAGGCCTGGCCGGACTTGGGCGGCGTGAGTTCGTCGGCGAACGTGGGCGCGCCGCCGCGGACCATGCCGACGATCTTGTTGTCGCTCTTGAAGTCCAGCGAGGTTTGCAGGTAGATGGTGTTGCTGCGCTCCAGCAGGTCGACATGACCATCCCCGATGGGGATGAAGCCCAGGACGAAGATGCCCCATTCTTCGCTGCTGCCGGTCTTGCGGCAGTTGAAGGTGTAGCCGCTGACGAATCCGCCAACGTAGTACTGGCCGGTCTCGGTGTCGAACGCCACGTCGATCTGCACATCGTGGCCGTCAGCCGTCGTGCCGATGTAGGTGCCGGTCTGCTGAKCTTGCGCCGAGCCTAGGCAGGCCAGGGCCATCCACAAGCCCGTTGCCCAGGTGCGCAGGCCACGCTGACGAGTGTTCGATTTCATAGGTGATCCTCCAAAGTAAGTACGTTGATCGAATGAAGAGTCAGTACTTCTGCCGCGGCAGTTGAACGGCACGCGGCAATTCTTTGTAGCAAACGTCCACCGATTGGCATACCCAACCAAAGGGGGGTATGGCGGGAGGCTGCCGCGTCGCGCGGCGCGCCTGGCGTGTAGTCAGGCCCGGGTGCCGGCCCACGGGCGGCTGCGTCGAGTCCGCCGGGGCTCAGTGTGCGTGCCGGCCCTGCCGCTTGTTCTGGTACATCTGCAGGTCGCTGCGTTCCAGCACGCTGGCCACCGTGTCACCGGCCAGGGCTTCGCAGACGCCGACACTGATCGACACCGCCAGGCCGGGTGCGATCGTGCTCCAGGCGTGCTCGCGCACCGCGCGCTCGATGCGGCTGCAGACCTGGCTCGCCAGCGACGGTTCCGCGTCGTTGAGCACCAGCACGAACTCGTCGCCGGCCAGCCGCGCCGCCAGGTCACACTCGCGCACCATGCCGTCGAGGATGGTCGCCAGCTCCTTCAGCACCGCGTCGCCGATGCCGTGCGAGTAGTTGTCGTTGATCTGCTTGAAGTGGTCGACATCGATCAGCGCGACACACACATGCGGCACGACCGCCGCCTGCAGGCAGTCGGCCAGCCGCAGATCCACCTGGCGCCGGTTCGGCAGACCCGTCAGCGCGTCGTGAAAGGCCATGCGCTCGAAGGTGTTCGAGCGGTGAGACAGGCGCTGCACGCTGGCCTTTTTCTCGCGCAGCTCGAGCCGCCATTCGATCAGCCGTGCGCGCGCCGTCAGGCTCTCGCAGCGCGCCTTCTGCTCGCGGTTGGCCAGGCGGCGCGTCTCGGCCAGTGCGGCCGCGGTGTCGCCTTGCAACTCGTGCAGGTAGATCAGCAGGTGGTGGCTGAGGACCCCGATCGCTTCGTGGCCGAAATGGTCGGCAATGCGCTGCATGTCGCTGGCCCAGTGCAGCGCCGCCGGCACGTCGCCTTGCAGCAGCGCCAGCTCGGCATGGGCGCCGCTGATCGCCGCGCTGATCCAGCGCTGGTTCAGGCGTTCGCGCCAGCCCTCGGTGCGAGCCAGTTCGGCCTGGGCAGCGGCGCGGTCGCCGCGCCAGGTGTGCAGCAGCATGCCGGCCCAGGCATGGGTGACGACGTTGTTCCAGTGGATGACCGGGGTCAGGCTGATGTTGACGCCGGGGTGCGCCCGCAGTTGCCGGTCGCATTCGCGCAGCTGGGCTTCGAGCCTGTCGAGCGGTGGCGCCGGCTGGCCGAGCGCGCGGGCATTGGTGTAGCGCAGGCACTCGGCCGTGGCCTGGTGCAGGTGCAGCTGGAACGGATTGATGGGCGGCGAGCAGGCCGCAGCGATGCGCACGCCGCGTTCGTATGCGGTGATCGCTTCGTCGAAGTTCTTGCCGAAATAGCTCGCGACACCGAGGCTGTGGCAGGCCATCAGCTGGTCCAGCCCGGCCGGCAGCGAGTCGGCCAGCCGCATGCCCAGCCAGCCGCTCTCGACCGCGTCTTCGGGCCGGGCGAGAAAGGCCGCGGCGATGGCCATGCAGCCCTGCGCGGCGCACTCGCCGGGCAGGTCACCCGATTGTTCGAACAGGAAGGCGGCGTGCTGGGCACTGTCGAAGGCGGCGCGGAACTGGCCGGCCACCCGCATGCCGCAGTGCGCCAGGACCAGCAGCGCTTGCGCCTGCACGCACGGCAGGCCCAGCTGTGCGGCGGTGTCGCGCACCTCCTCCGCCAGTGAAAAAGCCAGCGCCGCATTGCCGGCGTCGGCCGCGTCACGGGCATCGGCCAGGGACAACTCGAGCAGATCGACGGACAGCATCACACGCTCGCCAGACCCGCTGCCGGCGATGGGCACGTCAGCGGGTCGACCCAGTGTACGCAGCGCCCCGCCCCCGGGCCAGCAGGGGTTTGTGCGGGGCGTCCGCCGCGGCGAGAACCGTCAGGCGGTGGGCGCCGGCGGGATCAGCAGCCCACGCGCGACCGCCGGCCGCTCGACGAAGGCCTTCAGCACCCGCTGCACGTTGACGAAGTCGGCCATGCCGACCAGTTCACCGGCGCCGTAGAAGCCGCCCAGGTTGCGCACCCAGGGGAAGGTCGAGATGTCGGCGATCGTGTACTGGTCGCCCATGATCCATTCGCGGCCGACCAGGCGCTGCTCCAGCACCGCCAGCAGGCGGCGCGATTCGGCCACGTAGCGGTCGCGCGGGCGCTTGTCTTCGTAGTCCTTGCCGGCGAATTTGTGGAAGAAGCCGACCTGGCCAAACATCGGGCCGATGCCGCTCATCTGGAACATCAGCCACTGCAGCAGCTCATAGCGGCCGGCGGCATCCTTCGGTTGCAGCTGGCCGGTCTTGTCGGCCAGGTACTGCAGGATCGCGCCCGACTCGAACAGTGCCAGCGGCTGCCCCCCCGGGCCGTTCGGGTCGATGATGGCCGGGATCTTGTTGTTCGGGTTGAGCGACAGGAAGGCCGGCGAGAGCTGGTCGTTGGTCTCGAAGCCAACACGGTGCACCTCGTAGGGCAGCCCGGTCTCCTCCAGCATGATCGAGACCTTGACGCCGTTGGGCGTCGGCAGCGAGTACAGCTGCAGGCGGTCGGGGTGGCTGGCAGGCCACTTGCGGGAAATCGGAAAGTCGCTGAGCGTCATCGTCRTGGGTGGCAAGGACCGGAGGCTGCAAAGAGCCGCCGATTCTGGCGATGCGTTGCCCACGGTGTGCTGCCGCGCCGATAGACCGGCCGCCGACTGTGGCCTTGGCGCGCGGCGCCTGCAGAGCGCGCGATTTGGTGCTGGCGTCAGCCGGCTGCCGGCGTGGAACGACGGCGCGCCGCGAAGTCGATGAACCAGTCGACGGCGGCCGCGTTGGCCATCGCGTCGCGGTTCATCACCTTGGCCGGGTCGGCGCCTTGCAACAGCTTCTTGACCGGCAGCTCCATCTTCTTGCCGCTCAAGGTGCGCGGGATTGCCGGCACCGCGAAGATCTCGTTCGGCACGTGGCGCGGTGACAGGGCCTGGCGGATCTCGACCACCAGCCGCTTCTTCAACGTTTCGTCGAGTGGCACGCTTTCGCGCAGCACGACGAACAGTGGCATGTAGCTTTCCTGGCCCAGGTATTCGAGGTCGACGACCAGGCTGTCGAGCACCTCGGGCAGCGCTTCCACTGCACGGTACAGCTCGGCGGTGCCCATGCGCACGCCGTGGCGGTTGATCGTCGCGTCGCTGCGGCCGTAGATGATGGCGCCGGTGGACTGCTCGTGGGGCGTGAGGCGGATCCAGTCGCCGTGGCGCCAGATGCCGGGGTACATGTCGAAGTAGCTGTCGTGCAGGCGCTGGCCGTTCGCATCGCCCCACAGATACAGCGGCATCGACGGCATCGGCGCGGTGCAGACCAGCTCGCCGACCTCGTCGACCAACGACTGGCCACGGCCCGCCGCGTCGGGCTCACCCCACGCTTCTACGGCGGCGCCGAGGCAGCGGCACTGCATCTCGCCAGCCACCAGCGGCAGCGTCGGCAGCCCGGCGATGAAGGCGCCGGCGAAGTCGGTGCCGCCGGAGATGCAGGCGATCCAGATGTCGCGCCCGTCGACCTGGGGCAGTTGCTGCCAGATCCAGCGGTAGCTGTCGTCGGCCAGCGGTGAGCCGGTCGAGCCGACGGCGCGCAACGCGGACAGATCGCCCAGCGCGTGCGGCTGCACGCCGGCCTTCAGGCAACCCGCGTAGAACGCCGCGCCGGCGCCGAAGAAGGTGCAGCGTGACAGCGCCGCGAAGCGCCACAGCGGCGACCAGTCGGCCGTGCCGTCGCACGAGGCCGGCGAGCCGTCGTAAAGGCAGACCGTGGTGCCGCCCAACAGCCCGCCGACCTGGCAGTTCCACATGATCCAGCCGGTCGAGCTGTACCAGAAGAAGCGGTCGCCGGTCTCGACCGATGCGCCGAGGTTGTTGTGCAGCGTGCCGCCCTTCAGCGCTTCGAGCACGATGCCGCCGTGGCCGTGCACGATGGGTTTCGGCAGGCCGGTGGTGCCACTCGAATAGACAATCCACAGGGGGTGGTCGAACGGCAGCCACTCGGGCTCGACGCATTCGGTGCCCTGGGTCAGCGCGGCGAAGTCGTGGCGCCTGACATGGGGCGGCGGTGCCTCGGGCGTCCCACCCAGCACCGCCACGTCGACCACGTGCTTCAGCGTCGGCAACCCGTCGAGCAACTGCGCGACCAGCGCGCGCCGGTCGTGCGCCTGGCCACCGAAGCGGTAGCCGTCGGCAGCGAAGATCAAGGTCGGCTCGATCTGGCGAAAACGGTCCAGCACCGCGACCGGTCCCATGTCCGGCGAGCAGACCGACCAGATGGCGCCGATGCTGGCCACCGCGAGAAACGCGATCACCGTTTCGGGCTGGTTCGACATCAACGCGACGACGCGGTCGCCACGTTGCACACCAAGCCGTTTCAATGCGGCGGCCACGGCACCCACCTGATGGGTCAGCTCTGGCCAGCTCAGCGTGCGCAACTCGCCCGCCACCAACAGCGGCTCATCGGCCCAGACGATGGCTGGGTGGCCGGCGGCATGCGCGGTCGTGCCGTGGCGCAGCGCCTGGCGCGCGTAGTTCAGCTGGGTGCCAGGGAACCACCCCGCGCCTGGCATGCGCTTCTCGATCAGCGTGGCACCAGGCGGCGTCGGCGACTCGATGTCGAAATAGTCCCAGACCGAGCGCCAGAACGCTTCCAAGTCGGTCACGGACCAGCGCCACAGATCCTCATAACGCGTGAACTGCAGGCCACGTGTGTCAGCGAGCCAGCGCTGGTAGGCGGTGATGCGAGGTTCGGGCAAGGTCATCGTCGCCTCCAAGGAGCGGGCGTCAAGGGGCCGGCGTGGGCGGGGCTTCCAACTCTGGGCCGGCAACCGGATCTGCGGCCAAGACCACTGCGGTGGGCCGCGCCGGTCGCCGTTCATCGATGACCACGGTGTGGGCCGCCTTGTCTTGCAGGCCTTGCCGGTTCGGGTCCCACAGCAGCTGCACCAGGCCCAGGCCGCCGGTGGCCATGCCGGCCAGGTAACCGCCAAAGCGCTTGAAGCTCAGCAGCGGCGTCATCGGCTTGCCGGTGATCTCGATCACGCGCAGGCCGAACAGGCGCTTGCCCAGCGTCTGGCCGCGCCACCAGGTCGGCAGCATCGTGAAATAGACCAGCGACCAGCCGTAGCTGACGCCGAAGTCCAGCCCCAGGCGGCGCAGGCGCTCGCGCCAGTTCTCGGCTTTTGCGGCTTCTTCGGCGGCCCGGCGCTCTTTCTCCAGCTGCCGATGCAGCTGCCGCACCTGCTCTTTCAACACCGCCACCGATTCGGCGGCCGAGGCTGCTGCGGATGCCACGGCGGGGGCTGCGATACCGGCCACCGCTGATGCGCCAGGCGCTGGGGCGAGCAAACCCGCGATGACCGCTTCGTTGGCCTCATCGTCGTCATCATCGGCCGCCACCGTCTGGCGGGCGGGGCTGTCATCGCCGTCGCCGCGCAGCGTGTCGATGACCTGCTGCACGCCGACATAGGCCAGCAACGCGGCCAGCGCCCACGCGGCCACCGTGCGCCAGAGTGACGGCCCCTTGCGGCGAACGCGGGCCCGCTCGACCGCGCCCATGCCGCAGGCTGCCAACAGCCAGAAGTTGGTCACCGACGACACGATGCCGATCGCGGCCAGGTCCACCGCCATCGCCAGCAACCGCCGCGACGGGCGCGCCAGCGGCCGGCCGAGCAAGCCCGGTGCGACGTTCAATTCTTCGGGCGTGACCCAGCGGCCGAAGTCCTTGCCGCCCGGCTTGGCGCGCAGCACCAGCGTGCGCCACGACGGGATCATCGAGGTCTGTTTGGGCGTGCCGGGACTCATCGCTTTGCGCCCGGCGCCGGCGCGATGTCGGCGTACTGCCACCAGTCGAGCCAGAACAGCGGCCGCCGAAAGCCCAGCAGCTCGCGTTGCGCGAGGTCGGTGATCAGCGTGTGGAAACGCGCGCGGTACGGCATCCACACCACCGCCAGGCGTTTGGCCTCGACGAAGGCTGCCTCGCGCTCGGGCCCGTCGGGCAGCTCGGACAGGCGCTGGTAGACGGCGTCGAACTCCGGCCGTTTGAAGCGCGCCATGTTCTGGCCGCCGATCTGGCTGCCATCCAGCCGTTGCAGTGCGCCCTGGCTGTCGGGCGACGACGAGACGTTGCCGACGTGCCAGATCTGGAAGTTGCCGGCGCGCGCGGCCTTCAGCAGCTCGGGCCATTTGCCGGGCTTGAAGTTGACCTGGATCTTCAGCGCCTTCATGTCGCGCTGGTACTGCTCGGAGATCTGGCGCGCGCGCTGGTCGGTCTCGATCGACCACTGCAGCACCAGCGGCGAGCCGTCGGGCAGGTCGCGCCAGCCGTCACCGTCGTGGTCGGTGTAGCCGTACAGGTCCAGCAGCGCCTGCGCGCGTGCCGGGTCGTAGTCGCTCATCTCGCTCTTGAACGCCGGATCGTAGGAGAGGGTGTTGGGCGAGATCGGCGCCTGCGCCAGGATGCCCTGCCCCTTGTGCACCATGCGGATCTCGCGCGACACGTCGAGCCCGAGCGAGATCGCGCGCCGCAGCGCGACCTTTTCCGGCGTGTAGCCGCCGACGACCGGGTCGTCGAGGTTGAAGAAGGTCATGTAGGCGTCGGCGCGCACCCGGCGCCAGCCCTGCACGCCTTGCTTGGCCAGGTTCGGTGCCAGGTGGCCGTTGGGCATCGCCAGGCTCGAATACTCCGGCGGCACCTGCTCGATGAAGTTGTGCTGGCCGTTCAGGAAGGCCAGCCAGCGCGGCTGGTTCTCTTCGATGATCGAGATCTCGACCCGGTCGACCATCGGGATGCGCCGGCCCTTGAAGCGCGCCAGCAGCGCCTGGCCTTCGGCATCGTCCGCGGTCGGCTCGGCGTCGTAGAAGCGCTCGCGGTAGTCGGGGTTGCGTTCCAGCGCGATGAAGCTGGCGCGCCGCCACTGCACCAGCTTGAACGGCCCGGTGCCCACCGGGTGCTCGCCGAGCTTGTCGCCGTAGGCCTCGGCCACCTCGCGCGCGACGCCGCCGAGCAGATCGCTCGCGGCGAGGAACTCGATGAAGCGGGGCCGCGGCTCGGCCAGCTTGATCTGCAGCGTGTAGCGGTCGAGCGCGCGCAGGCCTTCGACCGGCGCGTTGTAGTCGAACGGCTGCTTCTGGTCGAGACTGCGTTGGCGTGCCTCGGCCAGGCCGAGCAGCTTGTAGCTGTCGACATAACCCCAGACCGGGCTTTTCAGCGCCGGGTCGGTGAAGCGCTTGATCGCGTAGACATAGTCTTCGGCCACCAGCTCGCGTTTCTTGCCGTGGAAGGCCGGGTCGTCGGCGAAGTAGATGCCGGGCTTCACGCGCACGGTCCAGGTGCGCCAGTCCTCGCTGTGCTCGGGCAGCGCCTCGGCCGTCAGCGGCTTGAACTTGATCGGCCGCGCCAGGTGGTCGTAGGTGTAGAGAGCCTCGAAGATGTGGGCGGTGACGGTGCGCGAGTAGATGTCGTTGATCTGGCTCGGGTCGAAGCTGGTCTCGGCGGTGCGGAACGCGTAGCGCAGCACCTTCGGCGTCGGTGCGGTCGTGTCCGCCGCGTGCGACAGTGGCGACAACAGCGCCGCCAGCAGCACGGCCGCCAGTGTTTGCCAGGCCCGCATCATGGCTTCATGACGCGGGCGCGCAGGTCGGTGTCGATGTCCATGTACTGCCAGCTGCCGCGCAGGTAGGGGTGGCGCCGGTAGCCGATGACCCAGGGCTGCAGCACGTCGTTGACGATCCGGTGGGCCGAGATCTTGTAGGGCATGTAGGCCACGCCCAGCTTCTTGGCTTCGTGGATCAGCGCGTCGCGCTCGGCCCCGTCGGGCAGCACCGATTGGCGCTCGAACAGCGTGTTGTAGGCCGGCAGGTCGAAGCGCGCGTGGTTCGACTGGCCTTTGTTCGGCCCGTACATCAGGCCCAGCAGGTCGCTCGCGTCGGGCACGGTCGCGGTCCAGTTCAGGCCCCACATCATCAGCTTGCCGGCGCGCGACGATTTCAGCTGCTCGGGCCACTTCGCGAGCTTGAACTCGATCCGCACGTTGAGCTCGTTCATCGCCTTCTGCCACTGCTCTTGCAGCAGGCGCGACTGCTGGTCGGGCTGGGCCGAATACTCGATCAGCAGCGGCGAGCCATCGGGCTGCTCGCGCCAGCCGTCGCCGTCGCGGTCGATGTAGCCGTACAGGTCGAGCAGCGCTCGCGCCTTGGCCACGTTGTACTCGCTCATCTCGCTCTTGAACGCGGGGTTGTAGCCGGCCATTTGCGGCGGCACGATCGCCTGGGCCGGCACGCCCTGCCCTTTGCGCACCTGCATGATCTCGCCGTGCACGTCGTAGGCCAGGCCCATCGCGCGGCGCAGCGCCACCTTCTCGGGCGTGTAGCCGCCGACGACCGGGTTCTCCATGCCGAAATAGCTGAACGAGATGTCGACGCCCACCGCACGCTCGAGCTGCAGACCACGTTTCTTCAGGTTCGGCAGCAGCTGCCCGCCGACCACGAGCGAGGTCGTCAGCTCGGGCGGCAGGCGCTCGATCCAGTCGTGCTCGCCGTTCAGGAAGGCCAGCAGGCGCGGCTGCGATTCTTCGACGATCGCGACCTCGACCCGGTCGACCAGCGGCAGGCGCTTGCCCTTCAGCCTTGCGGCAATCGCCTGCGACACCGGGTCATCGGCGGCCGGCTCGGCGTCGTAGTAGGTCTCGCGGTAGTTCGGGTTGCGCTCCAGCACGATCCGCGACGAGCGCCGCCATTCGGCCAGCCGGTAGGGGCCCGTGCCGACCGGGTGCTCCATCGCATGGTCCGGGTCGGCCTCGATCACCTCGCGCGCCACGGCGCCGACCATCGCCGCGTCGGCGAACTGGTAGGCCAGGCGCGGCATCGGCTCGGCGACGCTGACGACGAAGGTGTAGCGGTCGAGCGTGCGCAGGCCCTCGACCTCGGTGTCGTAGTTGAACGGCGTCTTGTCCTTCAGCGTCTTCGCGCGCAGCTCCGACAGGCCCAGGATCTTCGCGTTCTCGAAGTTGAACAGGTTGCCGCTTTTCCAGCGCGGGTCGTAGTGGCGCTTGATCGAGTAGACATAGTCGGCTGCGACCAGCTCACGCTGCTTGCCCTTGAACGCCGGGTCGTCGGCGAAGTAGATGCCGGGTTTGATGCGGAAGGTGAAACGGCGGAAGTCGGCCGACACCTCCGGCAGCCCGACTGTCGTGCCGGGCTTCAACGCGACCGGCCGTGCCAGGTAGTCGTAGGTCAGCGGCGCTTCGAAGATGTTGGCGGCGACGACGCGCGAATACACGTCGGTGATCTGCGCCGGATCGAACCCGCTCTCGGCGACCGGGAAGGCGTAGCGCATCACCTTGGGCGGCGTGTCGGCCGGCGCAGCCAGGGCGGTGGTCAGCAGGCCCAGCGCCAGCGCGGCGCCACGGAGAACAACAGCAAGCGTCATGGGGTCACGGCGTTCGGCGCCACGTCGACAAAGGCGTGAAAGGGTTCGAGGAACGGATGGGGGCGGTAACCCTGCAGGCGCGGCCAGTGCATGTCCACCTGCAAGCGGTGGACATGCGCCTTCATCGGCAGGTAAGCCAGCAGCAGGCGGTTGGCTTCGGCGATCACCGCCTGGCGTTCCGGGCCGTCGGGCAGCTCGCTCTGGCGCTCGTACAGTGCGTTGAAAGCCGGCAGGTTGAAGCGAGACATGTTGTCGCCGCCGATCGCCGGACCATAGCCCAGGCGCAGAAATTCATCGGCGTCCGGTGCGCCTGCGTTCCACGACAAGAACCAGATCATCAGCTTGCCGGCGCGCGCGGCCTTGGCTTGCTCGGTCCATTGGCCGGCGATGAATTCGATGCGCAGATGCAGCGCGTCCATGCGGCGCTTCCACAGCTCGTTGAACTGGCGCAGCGTCTTGTCGGTGTGGTACTGCAACACCAACGGTGAGCCGTCGGGCCGATCGCGCCAGCCGTCGCCGTCGCGGTCGGTGTAACCGTACAGGTCGAGCAGTGCGTTGGCGCGCGCCGGGTCGTAGGTGCTCATCTCACTCTTCAGCGCTGCGTCGTAGCCGAAGGTCGACGGTGGCACGACGCTTTGCGCTGCCAAGCCCATGCTGCGCCGGATGGTGCGCACCTCTTCATCGTTGTCGTAGCCGAGACCAATCGCGCGCCGCAGCGCGACCTGTGCCGGCCCGTAGCCGCCGAGCACCGGGTCGTCCAGGTTGAACACCGTGTAGACCACGTCGGGCCGGGCCTGCTTCTGCGCCTGCACGCCCTGCCGCTTCAGGCCCGGCGACAGCTTGCCGCCGGGATAGGCCACCGGCGCATAGGTCGCCGGCAGGCCGATCTTGTCCAGATCGTGTTGCAGGAACGACAGCCAGCGCGGTTGGTCTTCATCGATCACCGCAATCTCGACCCGGTCGACCATCGGCAACTTGCGCCCGTGCAGCGCCTTCGCGATGGCTTCGGCTTCGGCGTCACCCGGCGTGGCTTCTTCGTCGTATCGCTCGTCGCGGTAACCGGGGTTGCGCGCCAGCACGATCTGCGAGCCCTTGCGCCACGAGGCCAGCACGAACGGCCCGCTGCCGACCGGGTGGTCGCCGATCGTGTCGCCGTAGTGCTCGACGACCTCGTGCGCCACCGGCGCCGCGGACACGACGCCGGTCAGCGTGAAGATGAAACGCGGGTCGGGCTTGTCGAGCTTGAAGCGCAGCGTGTGGCGGTCGATGACCTTCAGGCCCTCGATCGACGTGGTGTAGTCGAAAGGCGTCTTCTGGTCGAGCGCGCGCCGGCGCAGCTCGTTCAGGCCGGTCAGGCCGATGGCGGCGTACGTCGGCAGCTGCGGGCTCTTCCAGCGCGGGTCGAAGATGCGCTTGATCGAATACACCACGTCGGCCGCCACCACCTCGCGCGGCTTGCCGCCGAAGGCCGGGTCGTCGGCGAAGAACACGCCGGGCTTGATCTGCACGGTGTATTCGCGCCAGTCGGCACTGTGCTCGGG
>NZ_JBFUGE010000004.1:0-67393 GCF_056403075.1 Ideonella sp. P3_A4
ACTGCAGGTAGTCCAGCAGCAGTGTGCGAATGGCGTGGTCGTCATCGACCAGCAGGCAGCGGGTCATCGCAGAAAGCCCGAAAAGGCCAGCGGGCCGATGGCGCGAGTATCGGCGCGCTGGGGTGGACCCAAATGCGATCCATATGCGCGGCGGGGCAGGATGAACCCGGGCCCGCCGAGGCCACCGAGCCGCACACCCGCCAGGGAGTCGGGTACGCGTCTTGATTCGAATGACTCTCGACGAAGGGAATGATCGTGGAAATCGCGTTTGTGCTGCTGGTCGTTCTGTTGCTTTCCGGCCTGCGGATCGCGCAGGAGTACCAGCGTGGCGTCGTCTTCAGGTTGGGCCGCCATGTCGGTCTGCGCGGGCCGGGCCTGTACTGGATCATTCCGCTGGGCATCGAGCGGGCGGTGACGATCGACATCCGCACGCGCACCGTGTCGGCCGAACAGCAGGAAACGATCACCCGCGACAGCGTCACGATCAAGGTCAACGCGGTGCTGTGGTATCGGATCGTCGATGCTGCCAAGTCGGTGATCGAGGTGGCGGACGCCGAGGCGGCCGTGTACCAGCTGGCGCTTACGGGCCTGCGCAACATCATCGGTCAGCACGACCTCGACGAGGTGCTGCAGGAGCGCGACAAGATCAACTCGCTGCTCGGCGAAAGCATCGAAGGCTCGACGCTGGCCTGGGGGCTGGAAGTCCAACGCTTCGAGATGAAGGACGTCGAACTGCCGGTGGCGATGCAGCAGGTCATGGCGATGCAGGCCGAGGCCATCCGCGAGAAGCGCGCACGCATCATCAAGGCCGAGGCCGAATTCGATGCGTCGGTGAAATTGTCTGCGGCCGCAGCGCAGATCATGGCCAACCCGGCCGCGCTCGAACTGCGGCGGATGCAGATGATCTCCGAGGTCGGGGCCGAGAACAGCAGCACGACGGTGCTGATGATCCCGTCCGATTTCGTCACCTTGTCTCAGACCTTGAGCCAGTACCTGCAGCGCGGTGGCGCGGCGCCGGCAGCGGCGAGCGCCTGAGGCCGCAGGCGTCGGCCGGCGCGGTGCTCGCGCCCCTGTCGCCCCTTTGACAGCCACCGGCGACCGGCGTGACTAGAGTGGCCGCACAGGGCACTCTCAAGGAACGACGATGGGCGAGCTCAATGATCCGCTGGCGCAACTGCGCGCCGTGAACGAGACGGCGGCGTTCAACCGCTGGTGCGGGATCGAGGTGATGAGCGCGACGCCGGGCCAGGTCGAGATCGCGATGCAATGGCGGCCCGAGGTCGGCCAGTACGCCGGCTTTCTGCATGCGGGCGTTGTCGGTGCGCTGATCGACACCGCCTGCGGTTATGCCGCGGCCACGCTGGTTGGCCAGGTGCTGGCTGCGCACTATTCGGTCAACTGCCTGCGGCCCGCGATCGGTGAACGTTTCGTCGCCCGGGCGCGGGTCATCAAGCCAGGTAGGTCACAGGTGTTCACCGCCTGCGAGTTGTACGCCTGCACCGGCGGCGACGAGACGCTGGTGGCCACTGGCGAGACGCTGTTGTCGGTCGTGGCCAGCGCCGGCGGCCTGGCCACCGGTACCTAACGATTCAGCGCGCCTTCCACACCTTGCTCAACCGGTCGGCCGCGCCGTCGATGCGCTCCAGCCGCGGGTAGCGCAGGCCGCCGCGCCAGTCGATCGTCACGGTGCGGTACCGCTCGCCGTCCTTGACCAACAGCCGGATCGGCGCCTCGCCCTTGGTGTTGGCGCGCACGGCGGCTTCGAGCCGCTCGGCCTTGTAGGCGAGGTCGTTGACGGCCAGCACCGACATGCCCTTGGTCAGGCCGGCGTCGAAGGCCGGGCTGTTCCAGAACACCTGGGTGACGCGGCCATCGCCGATCAGCCGCAGCCCCAGCGAATAGGCCAGGTTCTGCGGCCGCTCGGTGCCGTTCTCGCCTTCCCAGCCGCGCTCGTTGCTCTCGAAGCTGCTTTCTTCGGCAGCCCAGGCCAGGCGCCAGCCACTGTTCGCGAGGCCGGGCGTCGGGCCGCCGACACGGTCGAGCCGCTCGTGCAGGAAGCGCCGCCAGTCGTGCGGGTGGATTGCATTCAATGCGGCCAGCAGTTCGTCTTCGGTGTAAGTCAGCCGCGCGATCGAGCCGTCGTCGCGGTGCTGCGTGTGGCCACCGAAGAAGGCGCGGCCCAGGTCGTCGAGCGAGTGCTGGTCGTGGCTGAGTGCACGCAGCGTCAGGTCGACATCGAGCCAGACCAGCTGCGCTTCGTCGTAGTAGTCGGCATTGCGCTRCCACTCGTCCCACTCGCGCGTCGGGCCAGGGCCGATCGCGGGGTCGATCACCGTGTCTTGCAAGGGCCGCCAGCTGCGGCCGCTGCGTGCGGCGACTTCGGCATAGACATTGGCCAGCCGGTCGCGCGCCTGCTCGGGTGTGCTGAGGCCGGCGCGGGCCGTCAGCACGTGGCCCCAGTACTCGGTCAGGCCTTCATAGGTCCACAGCAGGCTGTTGCCCATCGGCTGGTGGTAATCCGGCGTGGCCAGGTCGGCTGGCCGGCGGTGCTTGCCGTTCCACGAGTGCACGTACTCGTGGGCCAGCAGCTCGCGGCCGCGGATCGCCTTGTCCCAATCCTTGAAGTAGTCGGTTCGCAGGCCGTTCTCGCTTGACTCGTGGTGCTCGAGCCCGATGCCGCCGAACTCGTCGGACAGCGCGAGCATCAGGTCGTAGTGGCGATAGTGCCGCGCGCCGCCGAACAGCTTGTCGGCCTGCGTGATCAACGCGCGGTGCGCGTCGAGCTGCGCCTTGCTGGCGTCGAGCATCGTGGCCTCGTCGGCCAGCACCGTCAACGTGACCGGGTGCGCGGCGCCGGCGGCGTCCAGCGGCACCTGCTTCACATGGCGGCCAGCGAAGACCGGTGAATCGACCAGCGATTCGACCGACACCGGCGCGAAGTCGATCCAGCCGTCGGCGCCCGCCTGCACCGCCGCGCCCGACGGCCCGCGCAACGCGCTGACCTGCTGCCACTTGGGCGGCAGCTTCAGCCGCGGCTGCACGCGGATCGCGTGCACCGCCGGGCCGGCTGGGTACAGCAGCACGTTTTCCCACTCGACGCCGAGCAACTCGCGCGTCACGCTGATGCGTTCGCCGCTGCCGCGCACCGGTGCGAGGTACTGGAAATTGAGGGTTAGGCTGGCCGCGCCGGCCGGCACGTCGACCAGGAACGTGAACGGATCGGCCGCTTCGCGCCGCCATGACAAGCGCTGGTTGCCGGCCTGGATCGTCAGGCCGGCCAGCCGCGTCACGTCGCCATACGGGCCGTGGCCGCCCGGCAGGTAGCGCGCGTAGCGCAGCGCCAGGCGCTGGCCGGGCGTCGCCACCGGCAGGGTTTGCTGAACGCGCAGCACACGGCGATCGAGGTCGGTCGCATCGACCGCCAGCGTCATCGTGCCGGGCCAGCTGGCGGGTGGGGGGACCGTGGGCTGGGCCGCAGCGCTGGCGGCCGGCTCGGCGTGATCGCCATGTTCTCCATGCGCACGAGCGGGCAGCGCCGACCCGGCCAGCGCAGCCCATACCGCGAGGCCGAGCGCGCTGTGCCGGAGCGACGCTGCCGCGCTCATTTCGCCGCCCAGATGGCGCTGAGCCGATCGGGCGTGCCGTCCGTGCGCTCGAGCTTCGGATAGCGCAGGCCGCCACGCCAGTCGATGCGCATCAGCTTGTAGAGCTCACCGTCCTTGACCAGCAGCTCGATCGGCGCCTCGCCGTTCTTGTTGGCGCTGATCGCAGCCGCCAGCCGCTCGGGCTTGTAGACCTGCATGTTGACGGCCATCAGCTTCTGGCCAGTGGCAGCGCCCGCCTGGAAGGCAGGGCTGTTCCACATCACCTGGTCGAGCTCGCCGTCGCTGGCGACCATCAAGCCGAGCGAGAACGCGAAGTCGTCCGGCCGCTCGCGTCCGCTCGGGCCGCTGCGGCCTTCGTTGTGCTTGGCGAACTCGCTCTCGGTCTCCGACCAGCCGAGCTTCCAACCGCCGCGCGTCAACCCGTCCAGCGGTGCGCCGGGGCCGGTGCGGTCCAACCGCGCGCGCAGGAAGGCCGCCCAGTCGTGTGGCTGCACGCTGTTCAGCGTCTTGACCACGTCGTCGAAGCTGTAGGTCATGCTCTGCGGGCTGCCGTCGTCGTGCGGCTGCATCGTCGGGCCGAAGAAGGCACGGGCGAAGTCGTCGAGCGACTTGGTGTCGCCACTCTTCTCGCGGATCAGCGTGTCGGCGTCCAGCCAGATCAGCACCGCTTCGTCGTAGTAGTCGACGCCGCGTTGCCAGTCGCGCCAGATCTTGTCGCGTTGCGAGGCCAGCGTGCCTTCGGTCGTCGTGTCCTGCAGGCTGCGCCAGGCGCGGCCGCTGCGCGCGTCGAGGTGCGCGGCCAGTTGCGCCAGCCCGTCACGTGCCTGTTCGGTGGTCGCGAGGCCGCTGCGTGCGGTCAACACCTGGCCCCAGTACTGGGTCATCCCTTCGTAGACCCACAGCAGCGGGTTGCGCATCGGCACGTTGTACTGCGGTGTCCACAGATCGGCCGGGCGGCGGAACTTGCCGTTCCACGCGTGCGTGTACTCGTGCGGCAGCAGGCCGCGTGCGCGGATGGCCTTGTCCCAGTCCTTGAAGTAGTTGCTGCGCACGCCGTTCTCGCTCGACTCGTGGTGCTCCAGCCCGATGCCACCGAACGAGTTCGACAGCGAGAGCAGGAGGTCGTAGTGGCGCCACGGGCGCGAGCCGTAGAGCTTGTCGGCCTGCTGCACCAGCGCCTTGTGGGCGTCGAGCTGTGCGTTGCTTGCCTCCAGCTGCGAGGCCTCGTCGGCCAGCAGGTTCAGCGCCACCGGGTTCGGTGTGCCGGGTGGGTCCAGCTCGATGCGCTTGGCGTTCGGGCCGGCGAACAGCGGCGAGTCGACCAGGGTCTCCAGCGACACCGGCGCGAAGCGCACCCAGCCGTCCGAGCCGGCCTGCGCGACGTTGCCGTCGGCCGAGCGCAGCGCGCTGGCCTGCTGCCAACCGCCAGGCAGCTTGACGCTGGCCGCGACGCGGATCGCGCTGGCGTAGTGGCCGGCCGGGTACAGCACGGTCTGGTTCCATTGCACGCCCAGCAGCGCGCGGGTCATCGAGACGCGGCCCTGGCCGCGCTCGGTCGGCGTCAGGTGCTCGTAGCTCAACGTCAGTGTGCTGACACCGGCTGGCACATCGACGTGGAAGGCGTAGGGGTCGACCATGTCGCGCTGCCACGGCACGTTGCGCTCGCCGGCACGCACCTGCAGGCCGGCCAGTCGGTCGACATCGCCGTAGGGGCCGTGCGTGCCGGGCAGCCAGCGCGGGTACAAGAGTGTGAGCCGGCCGGGTTGTGCCACCGGCACTGTCTGCTGCACGCGCAGCACGCGGTGGTCGAGGTCGGTCGCATCGACGGCCAGCGTGATCACGCCGGGGTAGGGCGCGTTGCGCGGCGTCGGCTGCGGGATCGCGGCCACGTCGGCCATCGGCGTGACCGGCGTGATCGCCTGCGCCGCGACGGGCCAGGTGGTGGCGGTGAAACAGGCGAGCCCAGCGAGTCCGGTCCGAACGGCGCCGATCAGGCCCGCCCGGCCGCCCGCTGCGAACGCCGTGCCGGCCGGATGGGCCAGGCGGTGGGTACGCTGCATGGGTCGGTTCTCCAAAAGCCCCGCACCATACACGAGGGCAGGTCACCCCCTAACGCGCTAGGGACACGGGCTTGGGGCACGGGCTGGGGCACGGGCTGGGGCACCCGACGACGGCACGGCATACTACGTATCTACATGTATCCGCATGGCCAAGACCGAGGCGCTGTTGCCCACCACAGGTCGCGCCGTGCCATCACCAGAGGGAGGCTGGTTCGATGAAACAACAATGGAAGGCCGTCCACGGCCTGTTTTTCGGCCTGGCGCTGAGCACGCTCGCGCAGGCCCAGGGCTGCTACACCGTGTTCAATGGCCAGGTCGTCGAGCAGCGTTGCGCCCGGATGTTGCCGGCCGCCGACAGCACGTCGGAGCTCAACCGCCACCTGAGCCCGCGCTGCGCCAGTCTGAACGACGCGATGCGCAGCGCGGCCCAGCAGGGCAACTACAACACCATGCGCGATCTGCGGCAGGAGTTCATGCGCAAGTGCACCGACGAGGCACAAGCCGCCATGCAGAGCACCTACCGTGAACGCGAGAACGAACGCGAGCAGCAGCAGGAACAGCGCCGCCAGGTCGAGCAGGCTCAGGCCCAGTCGCGGGCGACGGCGCAGCAATGCGACGGCATGCGCGACGTGATCCAGATCAAGCGCAAGCGCGAGGCCACGCTGAATCCGACCGAGGTGGCGGCGCTGCGCCAGCTCGAGACGAGTTTCAACGAGCGCTGCCTGCGCCGCTGAAGGGGCGACCGCCGCGGTGGCGGTCGCCCGACTCGTTGGGGTCAGTGCTTCGGCGCGCTCAGCGAGATGCTGCCGTACAGCCCGCCCTCTTCGTCTTCGACGCCGGCGGCGAAGAACAGCGTGTTCTTCGGTTGGCCGAACAGGCCGTTGCCAAAGGCCAGGCCCCACAGCCCTTCGATGTGCAGCTTCTTGCCGTCTTCGCCGTGCAGGTAGCCGCGGAAGTGGCCGGTGCGCGGGTTGTAGGCCGCGATCGTGCCGTCACCGAAATTGCCGACCAGCAGCGCGCCGCTGTACTGGCCGAAGTCTTCCGGTGCCATCGCGAAGCCCCAAGGAGCGTTCATGCCGTCGTGCTTGACCAGGCGCTGCAGGAAGTGACCGTCGAAGTCGAACACGTCGATGAAGCCTTGGCCCTTGCCGGCGTGCTCGTCTTCGCCTTCCTTGTCGCGCTTGGCGTAGGCCACGTAGAGCTTGTCGCCGAAGGCCTGCACGTTGAACGGCGCGTAGTCGTTGTGCAGCTTCGGGTTGACGAAGCCGCCGCCGGTGGTGACCGGGGCGAAGCTGGCATCGAAGGTGTCGATGCGGCCGTTGACGAAGTCGGCCGCGTACAGCCGGTTGCCACTCGGCGTGGCGGCGATCGCCATGCCGCGGTAGCTGGCGTACGGCGTGGTGACCGCGACGATCGCGTTGTGCAGGTCGACGTTCGGCGCCCAGCCCGAGATCGTGCCGTCTTCGGTGCAGAAGATGAAACGGCTGGGGCCGCTCAGGCCGTTGGCGCTGACGACGAAGTCGCTCGAGCCGCTGAAGACGATGCCCGTCGGCGAGCCCATGTCGCCGCCCGGCGCCGGTGGCACCGCGACGACCAAGGTCTGCGGTACGCCGGCGCCGTCGTACAGCGTCGAGGTGCCGGTGTGGTTGTTCGAGACCCAGACGAAGCCGTTCGGGTTGAACGCCACGCCCCACGGATTTTTCAAGTTAGGGTCGGAGTGGTCGGCCGGTACGCTGCCGTCGGACACCAGGTTGTGCACGCTGTAGGCACTGCGCTCAGCCTGCGCGGCCGGGCTGAAGGCCGTGCCCAGGGCGAGCGCCAGCAGCGCGGCCAGCGGGCCACGCATCAGAAAACGTCGTTGCATCAGGTTCTCCTCGCATCCATGGTGGCCGCGCGCGGTTCACGCAGCGCGGGGTGGCGAGGCATGGGACGCTAGGACACACACCGGCCACCGTCAGTGGGTGCGGTGTGCGGTGCGCAAAGTTGCTGGCTGATTGTTTTTCGTTTCAGCGTTGCCAGCCGTGCTGCAGCGCCTGCTGCTCGGCCGCGGCGTTGAGTGGCGGGCCCTCGATGCGGCGGTCGACTTCGGCCAGCAGGGCGGCGGGCAAGGCGCTGCTGGCCTGGCGCATGCCACCAGACGGAGCAGCGCCGGTTGGCGAATCGACCAGCAATTGCACCGCCCAGTCATGGCCTTCGCGGCAGGCCAGACCGGCATTGCCGCTGGTGCTGAACGTCCGGCAGTAGCGGCCGGCCTGGTCGACGAAGCTGAAGTGCAGCTGCACAGCGGCGCCGGGCTCCGGCGTTGCGGCGGTCTGGGTCGACAGCGAGGCTTGCACCGGGCCGCGCGCCACCAGCTTGCCGGCTTGGAGCGCAAAGCCATCGGGCGCTGCGTTGCCGCTGGGCCAGCCGAAGTGGCCGATCAGCACGCCGATGGCGATGCTCGCGGCCAAACCGCCCCACTGGACCCAGCTGGGGCGAGCAGAGGGCATGGCAGGCACGCGTGCAGCTTCGACGGCGGCACGATGCCGGGCCAACGAGATGACGGGCGCGCGTGCTGGCGCAGGCGCAGGAGTTGGGGCCACGGTCTGCAGCAGGCGCTCGGGCACCGGCTCGTCCAGCTCGTCGGCAAACGCTGCGTTCAGCCGCGCACGCAACCGCTGCTGCTGCGCCAACCGCTCGGCCAGTGTCGGGTCGGCGGCCACTGCGGCGGCGACGCTGTCGCGCTCGGCGCCGTCCAGCTCGCCGTCGGCGAAGGCCATCAACTGCTCGTCGGTGATCGGGGTCGGGGTCATCGGGGTCTCGCGGTGTTCACGGTGCGGCCAGCAGGCCTTGCAAGGTTTCGCGGGCGCGGGCCAGGCGGCTGGTCAGCGTGCCGATCGGGATGCCCAGCACCTCGGCCGCTTCCTTGTACGGCAGGCCCTCGACCAGCACCAGCGCAACGACCGCACGCTGGTCGTCGCCCAACCTGGCGACCGCGTTGCGCACCGCGATTGCATCGATCTGGCTGTCGTTGGTCGACACACCGACCTGCAGGCCTTGCTCTTCGGGCACGAAGGTTTCGTTGTGCCGGCCGCGGGCGCGCAGCTCGTCGATCCAGGCGTTCTGCATGATGCGGAACAGCCAGCTGTCGAGCCGGCTGCCCGGCTGCCATTGGCTGCTGCGGTTCAAGGCGCGCTCCACCGCCAGCTGCACCAGGTCGTCGGCGTCTTCGCGGTGGCGGGTGAGGGTGCGGCCGAAACGCCGCAGGCGCGGCAGCAGGGCGGCGATGTCTTGGCGCAGCGATTGGTTCTCATCGTCCATCATGGCTTTGTCGCGACAACGTCGGGCGACGGGATTTTCTTCCCTCCGGCCGTCGTTATGCTCGGCATGGTGAAGATGCTGAGACCCGGTGCCTGCCTGCGTGGCTTGTTGTTTGCCGGCGCGGTGGCGGTGGCCTTGCCGGCGTGGGCGCAGCTGCGCTTGCCTGGCGCCGGTGGACTGCCGAACCTGCCACGCTTGCCCACGCAGCCGCTGGGGGTGCCACTGGACACGCGGGCGGTGGAGAGACAGGCCGAAGAGCGGCTGCGCGAGCTGCGGCGCACGACCTTGCGCGCGCTGCTGGCCGATCACGCCGACGTGCTCGAAGCCGACCCCGCTGGCGAGCCGATCGTGCGGGGCGAGCTGCTGCTGGTGTCGCCTTCGGCCGCGCTGTTGACCGCGGCGCAGGCGCAGGGCTTTTCGCTGCTGCGTGAACAGACGCTCGATGGCCTGGACGAGTTGCGCAACGTCGTGCTGCAGGCGCCGCGTGGCCGCAGCACGGCGCAGGCCCTGGCCACATTGCGGCTGCTGGACCCGGCGCTGGTGGTCGACTTCAACCACCTCTACACGCGCAGCGGTGAAGTCGATGCCTCGGCCACGAGTGCGCCCGCCGCGTCCGCGCCTTCATCGTCTGCAGCCAAGCCACTGCGCATCGGCCTGATCGACAGCGGCGTCGACGCCACGCACCCGGCGCTGCGAGACGGCGCGCTGCAGCGCTGGGGTTGCGACGGCGCGGTGCGGCCGAGCGTGCATGGCACGGCGGTCGCGTCGCTGCTGGTCGGGCGGGACGGTCGCTTTGCCGGCGCCTTGCCGGGCGCGACGCTGTATGCGGCCGATGTCTACTGCGGCCAACCGGTCGGCGGCTCGGCCGAACGCGTCGCGCAGGCGTTGGCGTGGATGGCGCGTGAGCGCGTGCCGGTGGTCAACGTCAGCCTGGTCGGGCCGGCCAACCGGCTGCTCGAACAAGCGGTGCACGCATTGACGGGCCGCGGCCAGCTGGTGGTGGCGGCGGTCGGCAACGACGGCCCGACGGCGCCGCCGCTGTACCCGGCGGCTTATCCCGACGCGGTCGGCGTGACCGGCGTCACCAGCCGGCGCCGCGTGTTGCCGGAGGCCGCCCAAGGGCCGCAGGTGCAGTTCGCCGCACCGGGTGCCGACCTGGCGGTGGCCGCGTCAAGCGATGGCGGTTACGGCACGGCGCGCGGCACCTCTTTTGCGGCGCCGGTGGTCGCTGGCCTGCTAGCGGCGCAACTGTCCAGCCCCGATGCGGCTGCGGCACGAGCGGCCGTACAAGTGCTGGCCCGCCAGGCGCTGGACCTGGGCGCCAGCGGCCGCGACCCGGTGTTCGGCTGGGGCCTGGTTGGCGAAACCTTGCGCACTGCGCCCGAGCGGGTGCAGGCCCGCGCCAGCGTCTGGCCTTGAGGCGATCCTGTAAGGGTTTGCAAGCGGCGGAAGAAGCGCTCAGCGGGGCTCGTTGTCAGGTGGCAAGGCGCAGATGGTCTGCCGCCGACACCATCGACAAGGAGTTTCACCATGAACACCCGCAACACCACCCGCATCGCTGCTGCTCTGATCACCGTGGCTTCCAGCCTGTTGACGCTGCCCTCGGCCCACGCCGGCCTGTTGGGTGGCGGGGGCGGCAACCTGGGCGGTGGCCTGATGGGCCAGGGCGGCCTCACCGGTTCACTCGGCCCGCGCAGCTTCGATGCCAATGGCGGCTTGGCCGGCCAAGGCCAGCAGGACCTGCGGTTGCCGCGCGCGCAACGCCAACTGAACAGCAGCGCTGATGCGACGGGCACGGCCTCGGCGCAAGGTCGTCAAGCGACGGCAGCGGCGCAGGGCAATGGCCAGGCGCTGTTGAGCGGCGCCAACGCGCCGGCGGCCCCCGCCCCAGCTGTCCCGACTGCGCCGGCCACTCAGAGCCTGAGCGGCGCCGCGGCCGGTGCCGCCGCAGCAGGCCCGGCCTCGGCCAACGGCGCGGCTGCGGCCCAGGCTACGCGCGAAGGGCGCAACGTCAACGCCGGCGGCAATGCGTCGGCCAGCGGCAACGTGCAGCGCTGACGGCGCCGCGCCTCAGGCGGGCTGCTCTTCGATCAGGTAGCTCGCCCCGTCGTACTGCGCCAGCACTTCGGTGAGGTAGGGCATCACGCCTTGCAGTGTCTCGTGCAGCGTGAACGGCGGGTTGATGACGAACAGCCCGCTGCCGGCCAGGCCGAAGCCCTGCGAATCGGCTTGTGCCACCGTCATGCGCACATGCAGCCAGCCTTTGGGCGCCAGCGCCATCAGGCGCTTGGGCGACTGTGCGGCTTCAACCCGCGCGATCTGCGGGTACCAGATCACGTAGACACCCTCGGCGTAACGCGCAATGGCCTCGCGCATCGCAGCCACCACCTTCCCGTAGTCGCCGACCAGCTCGTACGACGGGTCCATCAGCACCAGCGCGCGGCGCGGGTTCGGTGGCACCTGGCCCTTCAGGCCGGCAAAGCCGTCTTCGTTGAGCACCTGCACGTGGCGGCCGCCGAAGTGCGCAGCGAGCGTGCGTGCATCGCTGGAATGCAGCTCGAACAGCCGCATCGAGTCTCCTGGACGCAGGTGCATGCGGGCGAACGACGGCGAGCCGGGGTACAGCGCCAGCGGCGGCGTCATGCCTTTTTCCAGCACCGGCGCGGGCTGGCCCGGCTCGGGTGCCGGCAGGTTGAACTGCTGCACCAGCTGCACATAGTCGGCCACGGCCGGCGGCAGGTCAGGGCGGCTCCACAGCCGGTTGATGCCTTCGCGGTACTCGGCCTTCTTTTGCGCCTGCGCGCCCTTGAGCAGGTAACCACCGGCGCCGGCATGGGTGTCGATGTAGCGGAACGGCTTGTCCTTGGCCGTCATGTAGCGCAGCACCTGGTCGAGCACCAGATGCTTCAGCACATCGGCGTGGTTGCCCGCGTGAAAGGCGTGTCGGTAGGCGAGCATGGCGGGTCTTCTTTCTGGGCTGAACCCCAAATCGCGGCGCGCTGCCGCCTGGTTCGACGGAGGGCCTGGATCGCGTGGGGCCTTGGTTCAGCTCGCACTTTAGCCGGCGTGGCTTTCGATAGGCTGCGTGCCCATGACTTCATCTCTTTACGACCCGCTGCAGATGGGCGACATCGCGCTCGCCAACCGCATCGTGATGGCGCCGCTGACCCGCAACCGCGCCGGTGCCGGCCAAGTGCCGACGCAGCTGATGGCCGAGTACTACCGCCAGCGCGCCAACCCCGAGACGGGGGCCGGCCTGATCGTCACCGAGGCCAGCCAGATCAGCCCGATGGCCCAGGGTTACCTCGACACGCCGGGCATCTATTCGCCCGAGCAGGTGGCCGGCTGGCGGCGTGTCACCGATGCAGTTCACGGCGAAGGCGGCAAGGTCGTGATCCAGCTCTGGCACGTCGGCCGCATCTCGCATGTGTCGCTGCTGCCAAGCGGCGCGCAGCCGGTGTCGTCGACGGATCGCCCGGCCAAGGGCCGCACCTTCATCGAGGGCGGCTTCTTCCCGGTGTCGGCGCCGCGTGCCTTGCGCACCGACGAAATCCCCGGCCTGATCGCCGACTACCGCCGCGCCGCCGGGCTGGCGATGCAGGCCGGCTTCGACGGTGTCGAGCTGCACGCGGCCAACGGCTACCTGCTCGAGCAGTTCCTGCGCGACAGCATCAACGACCGCAGCGACGACTACGGCGGCTCGATCGAGAACCGCACCCGGCTGCTGGCCGAGGTGTTGCAGGCGATCACCAGCGAAATCGGTGGTGGCCGTACAGGCGTGCGCCTGTCACCGATCACCCCGTCCAACGACGCCGGCCAGGACAGCGATGCCCAAGCCACCTACGGCCGCGCAATGGAGCGCATCGCGCCGCTCGGCCTGGCCTACGTCCACGTGGTCGAAGGCGCGACCGGCGGCCCACGCGACCTGGGCGCGCAAGGCGTGGCTCCGTTCGACTACGCCGCCTTGCGGGCCCATCACGCCGGCGCCTGGATGGTCAACAACGCCTACGACCGCCCAATGGCCGAAGCCGCGGTCCGCCACGGCGATGCCGACCTCGTCGCCTTCGGCAAACTCTTCATCGCCAACCCCGACCTCGGCCGCCGCCTTCGCAAAGGCGCTCCGCTGAACCCGCTCGACAACGCGACGCTCTACGGCGGCGACGAACGCGGCTACACCGACTACCCCGCACTGGTGGATTGAGCAGGTCGCGGCGCCCGTAAGGGCCGCCGCTTCCAAGTGGCGTGCGCGGATCTGGCTTTGCCAGTCCGCTGCGCGAGCCCCCTCGGGGGCCGAGGCCGGACATGAACAGTCCAGTGGACTGTTCGTGCCTGCCGAGGGGCTTGGCCACTGGCCAAGCGCGGCCTGCAAGGTAGCCCCCCTGGAAGGGGCGTGGGGGCTTTATTTACGCGGGGACTCGCAGCAGCCATCCCGGCTGCAACTCGTCGGTGTCGCCAATCAGCGGCTGGTTGGCGGCGCGCAGTTGCTGTTCGCGTTGCGCGTCGCGATACAGGTCTTTGGCGATACGCGCCAGCGTGTCACCCGGCTGCACGAAGCGCCAGCGGGAGACCTCGGACGGCATCACCACCGTCATGCGGTCGTCGACCGCCGCCACGCCGCGCACGTTGCCGCAGCACAGCAGGATGCGTTCTCGGGCGTCCTGGCTCGCCGCACAACCGGTCACCCGAAGCATCGAGCGGGCCGGCTCGTAGGTCACTTCCAGCTGCTCGGCGCGCAGGCCCAACTGGGCCAGGCGGGCCTCGATGGCTCGGCACAGGGTGGCCGGCACAGCGAGAGTCGTCTCACCGTCCGGTTGGACGGGGTTCGTGACCAGCAAGTCGGCGCCGGCCTCCCGATCAAAACTCAATAGACTCACGGCCATCCCTCTTATCTTTTGTGAGCAGACGTAGGGTATCTGAAATTAGGGGGGTGCGATAAATGACGAGAGCATCGTTGACATTTCAAGTGTGATATTGGTCGCCGCTTGGCGGTGGGTGCCGGCGCGGCGGCTCTAAGTTCAATCGAAAGCATTCTTTGTTCGGCCCAGGGCCCGCCGCTAAGGTGGCTGGCATGCTGAATGCGATTCCGGTCCGCGAGCTTCCCCGGCAGGGCGCCGAGCCGGGCGCTGTGGCCGATGTCGCCGGGCCCGACCGGCCCAACCGACGAGTCGCCGCGCTGGCCGGCAGCCCGTCGGCACACTCCCGATCTGCCGCCTTGCTGCGGCAAGCCCTGCAGCTGTTGGGGCCGGACGCGCAGCCGGTGACGATCGACATCCGCAACTTGCCTGCTGCCGCACTGTTGCGGGCCGATGCCGCTGAGCCAGCCCTGGCGCTGGCTGTGACCCAGGTGCAAGCGGCCGAACTGGTGCTGGTCGCCACCCCGATCTACAAGGCCGCCTACAGCGGCGTGCTGAAGCTGTTTCTCGACCTGCTGCCGCCGGACGCTTTGCGCGGCAAGCGGGTGCTGCCACTGGCCACCGGTGGCAGCGTGGCGCACTTGCTGGCTGTTGATTACGCGCTGCGGCCGGTGCTGGCCGCGCTCGGTGCGCGCGAGATCCTCGACACGGTGTTCGCCTCCGATGCGCAGTTCGATGCCGACGAGTCCGGCGGCTGGCACCCCAACCACGCCGTGCGCGACCGGTTGCTGCGGGCCTTGGCCGACCCGCGCGCGCCTGCCGCAGAGCCGTTGAACTGGGTGCCGGCCTCGCCGCCGCATCCCACGTCGGTCGACCGCAGCGGTGCCGTCACCGCGGCGTGTTGACGCCCGCGCTGCCCCACTGATTTTCCTGAGCTCTGGTGGCTCCTCGTCCCGGCGCCGGCGCCTGTGTGCGCGCGTCGGGCGTTCGACCCCGGCTTTTTGCCGCGGGTCGCTTTTATTCGATGGCCGCCGCGCGCTGGCGCGGCGGCCCTGAAAGGCAAACCTTTTCATGAACGCTGTCATCGTCTGGATCCGCCGCGTCGTCGGCCTGCTGGTCGTCTCCTTGTCCCTGCCGGTGCTAGCGCAGAGCGCGTCCGCGCCGCTGCGCATCGGCTACCAGAAGTCCGCCAGCCTGCTGGCGCTGCAGAAGTCGCAAGGCACGCTGGAAAAGCGTCTGGCGCCGCAGAGCGTGGCTGTGCAATGGGTTGAGTTCCCGGCCGGGCCGCAGTTGCTCGAAGGGCTCAACGTCGGCTCGGTCGACGTCGGCTTCGTCGGTGAGGCGCCGCCGATCTTTGCCCAGGCCGCCGGCGCCAACTTCGTCTACATCGGCAACGACCCGGCGGCGCCCGAGGCCGAGGCCATCGTCGTGCCCAAGGACTCGCCACTGAAGAGCGTGGCCGAGCTGCGCGGCAAGAAGGTGGCGCTGAACAAGGGCTCGAACGTGCACTACCTGCTGGTGCGTGCGCTCGAGAAAGCGGGCCTGAAATACAGCGACATCCAGCCGGTCTTCCTGCCGCCGGCCGATGCCCGTGCGGCCTTCGAGCGTGGCGCGGTCGACGCCTGGGTGATCTGGGACCCGTTCCTCGCCGCGGTCGAGAAGCAGACCGGCGCACGCATCCTGGCCGATGGCCGCGGCGTGGTGAACAACTACGCCTACTACCTGGCCGAGCGCGGTTATGCCGAGCGTTACCCGCAGGTCATCCGCACGCTGTTCGACGACACGGTCGAGCGCGGGCGCTGGCTGAAGGCCAACCTGAAGCAGGCGGCCGCGCTGATCGCGCCGCTGCAGGGGCTGGACCCGGCGGTGATCGAGCTGAGCCTGCAGCGCTACCAGTTCGGGGTCACGCCGCTGACGCCGGCGGTGGCGGCCGAGCAGCAGAAGATCGCCGACACCTTCGTTGAGTTGAAGTTGATCCCGAAGCCGATCCGCATCGCCGACGCGCTGCCCGGTGTGCGCACCGCGCAGGCGAACTGAGGGCCGCGGCATGGATGGCGAACCTTTTCACTTCTCACGCCGCAGCCTGTTGGGTCTGCTGGGCGCCGCGGTGTCCGTGCCCGCATGGCGCAGCGCCCGTGCGGACGACAGCGCGCCGCTGCGCATCGGCTTCCAGAAAGGCACCGTCAATCTCGCGCTGTTGAAAAGCCTGGGCCTGCTCGACAAGCACCTGCCCGGCACGACCGTGCAGTGGGTCGAGTTTCCGGCCGGCCCGCAACTGCTGGAGGCACTGGCGGTCGGCAGCATCGACCTCGGCGCGACAGGCGACGCGCCACCGGTGTTCGCGCAGGCCGCGGGCAAGGACCTGCTCTATGTCGGCGCCGAACCACCCAAGCCCGACAGCTCGGCCATCCTGGTCAAGCCCGATGCGCCGCTGCATACGCTGGCCGACTTGAAGGGCAGGCGCATCGCGCTGCAGAAAGGCTCGTCGGCGCATTTCCTGACCGTGCAGGCGGTGGCCAAAGCGGGGCTGGCCTGGGCCGACATCACGCCGGTCTACCTGCCGCCGGCCGATGCCCGCGCGGCCTTTGAGCGCGGCGCGGTCGACGCCTGGGCGATCTGGGACCCGTACTACGCGGCGGCCGAGATCGATGGCCAGGTGAGGGTGCTGGTGAGCAGTCGCGGATTGACCGGCAACAACACCTTCTACCTGGCCTCTCGGGCATTGGCTGGACGCGAGCGCGCGCTGGCCGGCGTGTTCGCCGCATTGACCGAGACCGACGCCTGGGTGCAGTCGCATCGGCAGGACGCGGCCAAGCGCTACGCCGATTTCGCCGGCCTGGGCCTGGCGACCGTGCTGCGGGTGCTCGAGCGGCGTCAGCCCTCGCCGGTGGCGCCGCTGTCACCTGCGCTGGTGGCCGAGCAGCAAAAGGTGGCCGACGCGTTTGCCCGCCTCGGCCTGATTCCGAAGCCGATTCAGGTTGCACAAATCGTCTGGACGCCGGGCGCACCGCGCGTGGCGGCCCGCTGACGCGATGACAACACGGAGCTTGGTTCGATGAAGATCCTCTGGTTCATTCCCACCCACGGTGACAGCCGCTACCTTGGCACCTCGCAAGGCGCGCGCGTGGCCGACTTCAACTACTTCAAGCAGGTGGCGGTGGCGGCCGACACGCTCGGCTACGAAGGCGTGCTGATCCCGACCGGCCGCTCGTGCGAAGACCCATGGACGGTCGCGTCCAGCCTGATCGGCGCGACCGAGCGGCTCAAGTTCCTGGTCGCGCTGCGGCCGGGCCTGATCACGCCCAGTCAGTACGCGCGCATCGCCGCGACCTTCGACCGCCTTTCAGGCGGCCGGCTGCTGATCAACCTGGTGACCGGTGGCGACGCGGCCGAGCTCGCCGGTGATGGTCAGTTCCTGCCGCACGGCGAGCGCTACGCGCAAGCGGCCGAGTTCATGACCATCTGGCGCGAGATCCTGGCCCGCAGCCACCGCGGCGAAGCGCTGGACTTCGACGGCCAACACCTGAAGGTCGAAGGCGCGAAGCTGTTGTACCCGCCGCTGCAACGGCCGTATCCGCCGCTGTTCTTCGGTGGCTCATCGCCCGAGGCGCACGAGCTGGCGGCCGAGCAGCTGGACACCTACCTGACCTGGGGCGAGCCGCCGGCGGCGGTGGCCGAGAAGGTCGCCGACATTCGCCAGCGCGCCGCGCGTCACGGGCGAACCTTGAGCTTCGGTATTCGCCTGCACGTGATCGTGCGCGAGACCGAGGATGCCGCCTGGCGCGCCGCGGCCGAGCTGATCTCGCACCTGGACGAAGCGACGGTCGCACGCGCTCAAGAGACCTTCGGCCGCATGGACTCCGAAGGCCAGCGCCGGATGGCCGCGCTGCACGGCGGCCGCTTCGACAAGCAGGACGTGCGGCGCGGGCTGGAGGTGGCGCCCAACCTGTGGGCCGGCGTCGGCCTGGTGCGCGGCGGCGCCGGCACCGCGCTGGTCGGCAACCCGCAGCAGGTGGCCGATCGGATCAAGGAATACGCCGCGCTGGGGCTGGACTACTTCATCCTGTCGGGCTACCCGCACCTCGAAGAGGCCTACCGTTTCGCCGAGCTGGTGTTCCCCTTGCTGCCGCTCGACGTGCGTGAGCGCCTGACGCAGCCGGCGCTCAGCGGCCCGTTTGGCGAGATCGTCGCAAACACGCACGCACCACGGCCCGCCGAGCCTGCGTTGGCGCGGTCGGCGAGTTGAAGGGCAACGAGATGGCTGTATCGCGTGACGCGACCAGGCGAGCATTGCCGTGGCTGGTGCCGCTGACGATCCTCGTCGCCTGGGAGCTGGCCTCGGCCAGCGGCTGGTTGTCCACCCGCGTGCTGCCCGAGCCGCGCGCAGTGCTGGCGGCGTTCGTCTCGCTGCTGCGCTCGGGTGAGCTGCTGCACCACGTGCTGGTCAGCACCGGCCGCGCATTGGCCGGCCTGGCGATCGGTGGCAGTGCCGGCCTGCTGCTGGGGCTGTTGTGCGGCAGCTTCCGCTGGGCCGAGACCTTGCTCGACAGCAGCCTGCAGATGCTGCGCAACATCCCGGCGCTGGCGCTGATCCCGCTGGTGATCCTGTGGTTCGGCATCGACGAGGCGGCCAAGCTCTTCCTGGTCGCTGTCGGTGTGTTCTTCCCGATCTACCTGAACACCTTCCACGGCATCCGCTCGGTCGACCCGGGGCTGATCGAGATGGCGCGCAGCTACGGGTTGTCGGGTTGGGCGCTGTACCGACAGGTCATCCTGCCCGGGGCACTGCCGTCGATCCTGGTGGGCTTGCGCTTTTCGCTCGGGCTGATGTGGGTGCTGCTGATCGTCGCCGAGACGATCTCGGCCCAGGCCGGCATCGGCTACCTGACGATGAATGCGCGCGAGTTCCTGCAGACCGACGTGGTGCTGGTCGGGATCATTCTTTACGCGCTGCTGGGCAAGCTGGCCGACGGTATCGCCCGCGGCCTGGAGCGATGGTGGCTGCGCTGGCACCCGGGGTACCAGGCGGCGGTGTGACGATGAGCATGAGAGGGATGTACCGCATGATGCACAGCTCAGAGTTCGACTTGGCGCCTTGGGGCGCCGTGGCCTCCTTGCGCGAATGGCTGGGGCCGGTGCCGCGCGAGGAGTGGCAGCCTGCAGGGCGAACACCGGCAGGTTCGCCTGGCGTGGCAGTGCAGGTGCGCGGCCTGTCCAAGCGCTATGGCGACCGGCGTGTGCTGCAGGACGTCGACCTGGCGCTCGCGCCGGGCGAGTTCGTTGCCATCGTCGGCCGCAGCGGTTGCGGCAAAAGCACCTTGCTGCGCCAGCTCGCCGGGCTCGAAACGGCTGATGCCGGTGCGGTGACGTTGGACGGTCGGGCCGTCGACGGCGCGCGCGACGAGTTGCGCATCATGTACCAGGACGCTCGGCTGCTGCCCTGGAAGCGGGTGATCGACAACGTGGCGTTAGGCCTGAGTGGCCACAATGCGCGTGCCCATGCCCACGAGGCGTTGGCTCAGGTCGGCCTGGCCGATCGATCCTTCGACTGGCCGGCGGCGCTGTCGGGCGGCCAGCGCCAGCGGGTGGCGTTGGCGCGTGCGTTGGTGCACCGGCCACGGCTGTTGCTGCTCGACGAGCCGCTGGGCGCCTTGGACGCGCTGACCCGGATCGAGATGCAGCAGCTGATCGAGCAGCTGTGGCAACACCACCGCTTCACCGCACTGCTGGTGACGCACGACGTGGCCGAAGCGGTGGCGCTGGCGGACCGGGTGGTCTTGATCGAAGGCCAGCGCATCGCGTTCGACGAGGTGGTAGCGCTGGCCCGGCCGCGCTCGCGAGGGCTGGCGGGCTTTGCGGCGTTCGAAGAACGGGTGTTGAGCCGCGTGTTGCAGCAGGCGGAACGCTCGTCGTCACCCGACGCGCCGATTCAGCGATGGCCCGACGCCTTGCCGCCGGGTTTACGCTTCGCCATCTGATTCCCACCTTCCGTTTCGCATGTTCCGCCAACTTTTCGACCCCACCTCTTCCACCTTCACCTACCTGCTGGCCTGCGATCGCACCCGCGAAGCGGTGCTGATCGACCCGGTGCTCGACCAGCGCGAACGCGACCTGGCCCTGCTCGCCGAATTGGGGCTGCGACCGCGCTGGCTGCTCGACACCCATGTGCACGCCGACCATGTGACGGCCGTATCGCTGCTGAAGGCCGCGCTGGCCGACGGGCCGGCGATCACGACCGCGGTCGGCCTGGCCTGCGAGGCCGAAGGCTACGAATGGGCTTTGTCGCACGGCGAGCGCCTGACTTTTGGTGACGAGCACCTGGACGTCATCGCGACACCCGGCCACACGCCCGGCAGCATGAGCTTTCTGTGGCACGACAAGCTGTTCACCGGCGATGCGCTGCTGATCGGCGGCTGCGGCCGCACCGACTTCCAGGGCGGGGACGCCGGCCAGCTGTACGACGMCGTGACCCAGCGTCTGTTCACGCTGCCCGGCGAAACGCTGGTCTACCCGGGCCACGACTACAAGGGCCGCCGCGTCTCGTGCATCGCCGAAGAGCGCGAGGGCAATGCCCGGCTGGCGGGCAAGAGTCGCGACGAGTTTGTCGCGCTGATGGCGGGGCTGAACCTGCCGCGGCCGAAGCTGATCGACATCGCGGTGCCGGCCAACAAGCAGGCAGGGATGCTGCAGCAGGGCTGAGCGGCGGGGCCGAGCCCCGATTCCTTTATATCTGAATGGCCATAAGCATATGGTTATTCGGAAATATGAGTTCGACTCCAGGCGCCGGCTCGCCAAGATGCCCGGCATGGGCTCGGTGCTATCCGCGCTGGGCCGCTTGGGGAGAACCAATGTCTGCTTCCACATCTGCCCCGTCGCCCGCCGAACCCGCGCGGGCGGCCGAGAGCGCCCGCAACGGCGACGATCAGTCGCCCTGCGTGGCCGTCATCGGCCTGGGCTTCAGCGGCGCTGCGACTGCAATGCAGCTGATGCGTCAGCTGCCGCGCGGCGCCCGCCTGCTGCTGATCGAGCCCGACGCCCGCCGCGCCCGCGGCCTGGCCTTCGGCACCCGCTGCGCCAGCCACTGGCTGAACGTGCCGGCCGGCCGCCTGGGCTGGGACGCTGAGAACGAAGCCGGCTTCATCGATTGGCTCAGAGGCCAGTACGGTGCCTACAACGCGTCCGATTTCGTGCCGCGCATGTTGCTGGGCGACTACCTGGCCAAGGCCCTGGCCGCCGCCGAACAGGTGGCCGCCGCGCGTGGCGTGCAGGTCCAAACAGTGACCGACAGCGTGCGCTCACTTGAACGCACCGCCCGCGGTGGCAGCCTGCTGCGCTTGGCTGGTGGCGGCGTCTGCCGTGCCGACGTCGTCGTGCTGGCCACCGGCCACCTGGCGCCGGAGTCGCCTCGCATCGCCGGGGCGCCGGCCTGGGGCTCCCCAGGCCTGATCGATCAGCCCTGGGACGACGCCGCGCTGACCGCGCTGCCCGAAGACGGCGAGGTGCTGCTGCTCGGCAGTGGCCTGAGTGCGATCGACATGATGACCTGGCTGCAAGACCGTGGCCATGCTGGCCGGGTGACGATGCTGTCGCGCCGCGGCCTGCTGCCGCAGCCGCACCGCAGCCTCGAAGCCCGTCCGCGGCCGGGCCTGGTGCCGTCGCAGGCGCTGGCCGACGCGCAGGGCTTGGTCGGGATGGTGCGCGCGGTGCGCGGCTGGGCCGCCCAGGCGCAGGCCGAAGGCCACGATTGGCGCGACGTGATGGCCAACCTGCGTGGCTGCACGCCGCGGCTGTGGCAGCGGCTGACGACACGCGAACGACGCCAGTTCCTGCGCCACCTGCAGCCGTGGTGGGACACCCACCGCCACCGCCTGGCCCCTGGCATCCACACCCGCATGCAAGCGGCCCTGCGCTCAGGCCAGGTCGAGGTGCATGCCGGGCGCCTGCATGCGATCACGCCGCGTGCCGATGGCAGTCTGGATCTGGCGTGGCGCCCGCGTGGCGCTGCCGCTGGCGCGCTCGAGCATCGCCATGTGGCGGCGATCGTCAACTGCACCGGCCCGTCCGCTCGGGTTGGTCACGCCGCCCGGACGCCGCCCGGCTCGCTGCTGGCGGCCCTGCAGGCCCAAGGCCGGCTGGCGGTCGACGAGATGGGCCTGGGCTTGCGGGTCGACGACCAGCACCGCCTGCTCGACGCCCAGGGCCGGCCGCAAGCCGGTCTGCACTACGTCGGGCCGATGCTGAAGGCGCAGTTCTGGGAAGCGGTGGCGATCCCCGAGTTGCGGGTGCACGCCCGCTCGGTGGCCGAGCAGGTGGTGCGCGCGTTGCGGGTCGGCGTGCCGGCCTGAAGGGCGCCGCAGGCAGGTCAGTACCTGCCCGTTGCGGGCAACGGCGTCAGAACTTCTTGCCGCTGGTGCGGGCGCGAAACAGCGCCAGCAGTTCCAGCTCGCGCGGGCCGGGGTGCAGCGTGAAGCTGTCGCCCGCCTGCACCTGACCCGGCTCCAGCACGGCGAGGTAGGCGCCACAGTAGCCCGACTCGACCATCAGCTTGGCCGCTTTCGAGAAGCCCATCGCGGCGTTGAACTTGAAGCAGGGAAAACGCGGCTCGCTGACCACCAGCACGCCGCCGTCGGCGAAACGCAGCTGGTCGCCGATCCACAGATGGCGTTCGTTCAGACCGTCGATGGTCAGGTTCTCGCCCATCGCGCCGGGCGGCGGCAACTCATCTTCCCAGCCAGCGGCGCGCGCCTGCGCCCGCACCGTGCGCCAGAACGCGTAGTGCTCCAGCGGGTAGGCGTAGACCGCCTTGCTCAGGCCACCGTGTACCGACAGGTCGGCCTGCTCGTCACCCTCCATCCCCATCGGCTGGTACGCCACCGGGCCGCTGCGCGGGCGCTTGCCGATCGCGGTGAGCACCTCGCGGCCGTTGATCTGCACCTTCTCGGCGCGGGCGGTGTTGACGCTGACGACTTTCATCCGGCCGCATTGTGCGGGGCGTCGCCCGGGCCCGCTCGCGTGGGGTGTTGGCAAACAGCTCGCCTGAATCCTCAAGAACCATCAACGCCGTGGGATTGCCCGATCGACGCGGTAACAGCATGTCTCCAGCATCGGCACTCTGACTTGCCAACGGCCAAGTCTCGGGCGTTTGTCTCTGCGCACCGGGCTGGCTTGCTTGTTGCGTGTTGGTGGCCGCCGTGGCCAGAAGCTGCGGCGAGTCTGACCGTGTTGTTCATCGCTGGCGTTCGGCCACCCGCCGCCGCCAAGCATTTCGAGGAGCGAGTGAGTGAAGCAAATTCGTAAAACGCTGCTGGCCACTGCCGCCGCAGCAGCACTGACGCTGGTTGTGGGGGGAGTCCACGCGGCGCCGCAATCCGTGCCGGCCAAGGTCGCCGAGCAAACGAACCACTGGTTCGTCGAATTCAACAGTGTGCCGACGATCGAAGGCGCCAAGCTCGACACCGTGCGCGGCGAGAAGGCCGCCTTCCGCAAGGCCGCCCAAGCCGCCGGCATCAAGTTCAAGGAAAGCCACTCGTTCGACGTGCTGTTCAACGGCGTGTCGCTGGTCGCCGGCCCTGCCGAGCGCGCCAAGATCGCCCGCCTGCCCGGCGTGAAGGCGATGTACCCGGTCGAAGTGATCCAGGCGCCGCAGCCGATCCGCGCTGAAGGCGGGCTCCAGCCGCAGCTCGACACCGCGCTGGCCATGACCGGCGCCGACGTGCTGCAAAGCATGGGCATCAAGGGCGACGGCATCAAGGTCGGCATCATCGACACCGGCGTCGACATCGACCACCCGGCCCTCGGCGGCAACGGCACTCCGGGCAGCACGCCGTTCCCGTCGTCGCGCGTGAAGTACGGCCACGACTTCGTGGGTGATGCCTACGACGCCGTGACCAACCCGTTCCCGGTGCCCGATGCGAACCCGGATGACTGCGCCGGCCACGGCACGCACGTCGCCGGCATCGTCGGTGCCGAAGGCGGCGTCACCGGTGTCGCGCCGAAAGTGACCTTCGGCGCCTACCGCGTGTTCGGTTGCACCGGCTCGACCGACTCCGCGATCATGATCGCGGCGATGGAAATGGCGCTGGCCGACGGCATGCAGGTCGTCAACCAGTCGATCGGCTCGTCGTTCCAGTGGCCCGAGTACCCGAGCGCCAAGGCTGCTGACCGCCTGGTCAAGGCCGGCGTCGTGATGGTCGCCTCGATCGGCAACAGCGGCACCAGCGGCTTGTACGCCGCCGGCGCGCCGGGTGTGGGCGAGAAGGTGATCGGCGTCGCGTCGTTCGACAACACCCATGCCAAGCTGAGCGAATTCTTCGTCTCGCCGGACAGCACGCCGACCGGCTACATCCCCGCGACCGGCGCCCCGGCTGCACCGACCTCGGGCACCCAGCCGATGTCGCGCACCGGCACCGTCGCCTCGACGGCCGACGCCTGCACCGCGCTGACCCCGGGCAGCCTGACCGGCACCGTGGCGCTGATCCGCCGCGGCACCTGCAGCTTCTACCAGAAGGCCTTCAACGCGCAGACCGCGGGCGCCGCCGGCGTGGTGCTGTACAACAACGTGCCGGGCCGCATCAGCCCGACCGTCGTCGGCACGCCGGMGATCACGATCCCCGTCGTGTCGGTGTCCGACACCGAGGGCGCGCTGATCGACAGCCGCCTCGCCTCGGGCGCGGTCGACATGACCTGGTCGGACCAACTCGGCTCGTTCCCGCAGCTGACCGGTGGCCTGATCTCCAGCTTCAGCTCGTACGGCCTGGCCGCCGACCTGAGCGTCAAGCCGAACATCGGCGCCCCGGGCGGCTCGATCTACTCGACCTACCCGCTGGAGCTGGGCGGCTACGCCACGCTGTCGGGCACCTCGATGGCCTCGCCGCACACCGCCGGTGGCGCTGCACTGCTGCTGCAAGCCAACCCGAAGATCACCGCCAAGACCATGCGCGACCGCATGMAGAACGCGGCCGATCCGAAGAACTGGCAAGGCAACCCGAACCTGGGTTACCTGGACGAAGTGCACCGCCMAGGCGCCGGCATGCTGGACCTGGTGCAGGCTTCGCAAGCCACGACGATGATCCAGCCGGGTGAGCTGGCGCTGGGCGAAAGCCAGGCCGGCCCGGTGACCCGCACGCTGACGTTCAAGAACAGCAGCAACACGGCCGTCACCTACGACCTGAGCCACTCGAGCGCGCTGGCGACGGGCCCGAACACCTTCACGGTGTCGGCCTTCGACGCTCCCGCGACGGTGGCCTTCAGCGCCGCCAGCGTGGTGGTGCCGGCCAAGGGTTCGGCGACTGTCGACGTGACCGTGACCGCGCCGGCTGGCCTGGCCGACAAGGGCCTGTTCGGCGGCTACGTGGTGGCCACCTCGCAAGCCGACGGCAAGGCGCTGCGCGTGCCTTACGCCGGCTTCAAGGGTGACTACCAGTCGATCCAGGTGCTGGCCCCGACGGCCAACGGCTTCCCGTGGCTGGCCAAGTTCGATGGCACGAACTACACCAACCAATCGGGCGGCGCCACCTACACGATGGCCGGCACCGACATCCCGTACTTCCTGATCCACCTGGATCACCAAGCACGCCAGATGAAGCTGGAAGCCTTCGACGCGGTGACGAACAAGAACATGCACTTCGTCAGCCTGGACAACTACCTGGGCCGCAGCTCGACCGCCACCGGCTTCTTCGCCTCGACCTGGGACGGCACGACCTTCAAGAAGGGCGGCACGCCGACCCCGGTGCCCAACGGCACCTATGTGGTCAAGCTGTCGGTGCTGAAGGCACTGGGTGATGCCAACAACGCGGCCGACTGGGAAACCTGGACGTCGCCGGCCGTGACCATCTCGCGCCCGTAAGCCTCAAGGCTTCAAGCGCCAGCCAAGCCCCTGCCTTCCCGGCAGGGGCTTTTTTCTTGCCCGCTTCAGGCGTCTGCCGGCCACTCGACCTTCATCGCACTGGCGATCAGCGCGAAGTCTTCCGCCGGCACTTTCAGGTAGCCGAAGCGGAACGCCGCGCCCCAGTGCGTCTTGCTCTTGATGAACGACAAGCGCTCGATCAGCGGCTGGATCGGTGCTTCGCGGCACACGGCGAAGTCGACATCGACCCGGTAGGGGTGGAAGTCGGGCGCCATCTCGACCTGGTAGACCTCGCCAGTGCGCACCACGCCGATGGCGGTGAAGCACTGCAGCGGCGCGCCGTCGGGGTAGGCGGTGCGCGGCGAATAGATCGCCACGCGATCGCCGGCATGCAGCTTCTGCAGCGGCGCCTTCTTGCCGTGGTTCAGCTGGATGAAGCTGCCGGCCACGCCGCGCAGCACATGTTCACGCGAGACGACGCCGACCCAGCCCTGGCGCGGCGTCGACTGGTGCATCGGCCCGGTCTGGTTTTGAGGAGCCGGTCGTCGGGCGACGTTTGGCGTCGACAAGGCCAGTGGCTGTTGCATGGGGGTGCTCCTGGAGGCGATGAGAGGCCCGCCAGTCTGGTCGGCTCCTGCTGACACCCTGGTGTCAGCAGTGTCGTCAGCCGCGCGAATTTGTCGGAGCGGCGGGCTGGGCCTGGCCCAGCCCTTGGGCACTCAATAAAGGCTCACGCAACCCGTCTTGCGCTGGATCTCCGACCAACCCAGGTACGCCCGTGCGCGCGAAGTCGATACCGCGTTTGGATCGGGCAGATAACGGTTGTAGACGTTGATCGCCTTGTCGAGCAGCGCTGCGTCGTAGTCGACCAGATCGATCCAGTCGTACCCCATCGGCACGCGGAAGTCGTCGCTGGGGGCACCGCTGCCATCGACGCTGTGTGAGACGTCGTTCGGACCGGGCGCACCGTTCGTCACGGTCTTCATCGTCCCCACGAGCAATTGCATGTCACTGCCGGTGAGCCCGCCCAACCCGGCGTTCCTGGCCCAGAGCAGCAGCGACAGATCAAGGTGCGCATGGCTGGTGTCTTCGATGGTCGTCGGCTGGTCGAGCCGGGCGCCTTCGTAGTTCCAGACGTACCCACCGTTGTTGACCGCCGCGAAGGTCTTGAAATACGCGGCCGCCTTGTCGGCCTTGTAAGCGTAGTCGGGATCGGGGACCTTGCCTTCGAGCCGCTTGGTGCGGTCGATCAGCAGCAGTGCCTTCGCCAGCGCCGCGCCTTGGTTGTACATCAGCAGCGAGTTCTTGCCGCAGATGCCGCCGTCGCAGGTCGCGTAGACGTAGAAGCTCGGGTTGCCCGGGAACGGCGCGTCGTCGACCCACTGCGGGTTGTAGCTGCGCAGGATCGGCTCGATCACGGAGAGRTACGAGTCCGCCTGGGCCCGGTAAGCGGCAAACCTTGGATCCTTCCACGCCTGATACGCGAACAGCGCGATCGCACTCGAAATGACGCCGGTGTCGAGGCTCATCTGGGACGGGCCGAGGTTGGTTCCCCAGCCTTGCGGACCGTCGGTGTGCGCGATCCAGAAGTCGATCATCTTCGATGCACGCGCGAAGTACTTCGGATCGCCGTACCTGGCCGCCATCGATAGGTAGGCGCGCACCCAGTAGTGCCCGTGCCACGCAAAGTCTTCCGCGCCGCCCGAGGTGTTCGGCAGGGTTTCGCCATATTCGGGGTCGTAGAGGGCATCCCATTGGGCCTGCGTTGCAACCACAGGCGTCAGTGTCGGATGCGGACAAACCGGCTTGTCTGACAGAGGCAGCACCCGCCAGGCCTGGTTCGTGGCGCCTGGAACGCAACTCCATTGCTCGATCGGCACGCCGTCCTCGATCGCCTGCGGACCACCGGTGACATCCAGGCATTTGCCGGTGGCAGAAGAAACGACCGTCGTTACGCCTCCGCCAACATCGCTCAGCTTCCACGACTGCTTCTTGCTCCCGTTGCAGTCCCGCTGATCGATGACCGCGCCGTCGGCCTTCGATCCGCCCCGCACTTCGAGGCACCGCCCGCTCGGGGTGACGAGCTGGTACTTCCTGCCGCTCACGTGCCGCAGGGTGAAGGCTTGCGTCTGAACGTTGGCCGTGCAACCCCATTGCTCGAATGTGCTGCCATTGCCGCCCCCGGCGGAAACCGACGTGAGGCATTTGTTCGAGTGTTGTGCCACCAGTTGCGCAGGGGATGGCGGATGCGCCGTGGCACAGGCGGCATGGCTGATCAAACACATGGCGATCGCAGTGGCGGCGCCAGGCGCGAGGGTCGGAAGCTGATGGTTGCGGTGGGTCAATTGCGGCTCCTTGCCTAGCTCAACGATCGAGCCCGGCCGATTCTGTGGGGCCCATCGCCCGGCACGGCGCGTGGCAAGGTGACCGCGAGGTGACGCCTGCGTTACCGGGTGAAAAACCACTTGCATCGGTGCGGCGCCGTGGAGACAAGGTGGATCTGCCCCCATTCGATGCAGCCTCATTCGCCGATCGAGACATTCTGCGCATTTGGTTATTCCGGATTTGCATGGATTGGGCAGGCGCCCAGGTTACGGCCCCATTACACTGGGTTGACAGGTGATCCACCTCGACAAGACGCGCGCGCATGGCGCGGCGGGCGAGAAACCGGGCGTAACCAGGCCCGAAGGTTGCTCTAGCAGGCCAAGAACACCTCGCGCCCACGGCATTGGGCGAGCCCCGCAGCGGCAGGCAACAGACCCAGGCCGGCGCGAGGCTCGCCCAATTCCGTCTTAGCTATCTGTCTTGTCTTGAAAATTGGAGCTTTGCCTGTGAACCGTCCCGCCATGGAGGGGCTGCGCTTGAACGCGCCTGCCTACGTCAAAAACGCTCGTCTGATCGCCTGGGTCAGCGAGATCGCCGCCCTGACCGAAGCCGCCGACATCTACTGGTGTGACGGCTCCAAAGAGGAATACGACCGCCTGTGCGAACGGCTGGTCGATGCAGGCACCTTCAAGAAACTGAACCCGGCCAAGCGCCCGGGCAGCTACCTGGCCTGCTCCGATCCGTCGGACGTGGCGCGCGTCGAAGACCGCACCTTCATCTGCAGCGCGAAGAAGGAAGACGCCGGCCCGACCAACAACTGGATGGACCCGGCCGAGATGCGCGCGCTGCTGCAGACGGGCGACAAGCCGCTGTTCCAGGGAGCGATGAAGGGCCGCACGCTGTACGTGGTGCCGTTCTCGATGGGCCCGCTGGGCTCGCCGATCGCCCACATCGGCGTCGAGTTGTCCGACAGCCCTTACGTGGCCGTCAACATGCGCACGATGACGCGCATGGGCAAGCCGGTGATCGACCTGCTGGGCACCGATGGTGAATTCGTCCCCTGCGTGCACACCGTTGGTGCGCCGCTGGAAGCCGGCCAGAAGGATGTCTCCTGGCCTTGCAACAAGACCAAGTACATCGTCCACTTCCCCGAGACGCGCGAGATCTGGAGCTACGGTTCGGGCTACGGCGGCAACGCGCTGCTGGGCAAGAAGTGCTTCGCGCTGCGCATCGCCTCGACGATGGGCCGGGACCAGGGCTGGCTGGCCGAGCACATGCTGGTGCTGGGTGTCACCTCGCCGGCAGGCAAGAAGTACCACGTCGCGGCCGCCTTCCCCAGCGCCTGCGGCAAGACCAACTTCGCGATGCTGATCCCGCCCAAGGCGCTGGACGGCTGGAAGATCACGACCATCGGCGACGACATCGCCTGGATCAAGCCGCAGGCCGACGGCAAGCTGTACGCGATCAACCCCGAAGCGGGTTACTTCGGCGTCGCGCCGGGCACCAACACCGCGACCAACCCGAACTGCATGGCCAGCCTGAACCGCGACGTGATCTTCACGAACGTGGCCCTGACCGACGACGGCGACGTCTGGTGGGAAGGCATGGGCGACGCCCCGGCCCACTGCATCGACTGGCAAGGCAAGGACTGGACGCCGGCGATCGCCAAGGAAACTGGCGCCAAGGCTGCGCACCCGAACGCCCGCTTCACGGTGGCCGCGACCAACAACCCGGCGCTTGATTCGGCCTGGGACGACGCGGCCGGCGTGGCGATCGACGCCTTCATCTTCGGTGGCCGCCGCTCGACGACGGTGCCGCTGGTGACCGAAGCGCGCAACTGGACCGAAGGCGTCTACATGGCCGCCACGATGGGCTCGGAAACGACCGCTGCCGCCGCCGGCCAGCAAGGCGTCGTGCGCCGCGATCCGTTCGCGATGCTGCCGTTCATGGGCTACAACATGAGCGACTACTTCCAGCACTGGCTGGACCTGGGCGCCAAGCTCGAAGCCGGTGGTGCCAAGCTGCCGAGCATCTACTGCGTCAACTGGTTCCGCAAGGGCGCCGACGGCAAGTTCGTCTGGCCGGGCTACGGCGACAACATGCGCGTGCTCAAGTGGATGGTCGAGCGCATCGAAGGCAAGGCCCAGGGCACCGAGAACTTCTTCGGCATCAGCCCGCGCTACGAAGACCTGGAATGGGCCGGCCTGGACTTCAGCCAAGAGAAGTTCGACTCGATCATCAGCGCGACGCCGGAAGCCTGGCGCGAAGAGCTGAAGCTGCACGAAGAGCTGTTCACGCAGCTGGCCTACCACCTGCCGCAAGCCCTGCGCGACACCAAGGCGCGCATGGAAGTCGAGCTGAGCAAGTAAGCTGCTGACCCGCAGGCGCGCCGCGGGCGCGCATGAAGAAAGAAGGCCACCGCGAGGTGGCCTTTGTCGTTGGGGCGGGCGGTGCGCCAGCGTGTCTTGCCCGCGGTTCAACGACGCCGAAGTGCCACGCCCTCGTGCGCTTGTGGCACTGCACGCTGACCCGCGAATCTGGGGCAGGCCCGGGCGGCACTGCGTGTCCTGCGGTGCTACGATTTCATCGGGCCAGGGAGGCCGGCCGCCGAAGACGGTCCGTTTTGTCTTCTGGGGGATAGGATGAACCAGATGCGCCGGTTCCTGGGCCGCGTGCTTGCGCTGTGCCTGGCCGTGCAGCCGCTGGCCGCCCGTTGCGCCGATCTCACCCTCTACACCGAGGAATACCCGCCGATCAACTTCAGCCGCGACGGCAAGGCCGCCGGCCTGTCGACCGAGGTGGTTGAAGAGATCCTGCGTCGAACCGGCGCGCATGTTTCGATCACGGTGGTGCCATGGGCGCGTGGCTACCGCAGCGCACTGGAAGAGCCCAACGTCGGCCTCTTCGTCGCGATGCGCACGCCGGAGCGTGAGCCCCTGTTCAAGTGGGTCGGGCCTGTCACCACGGTGCGCACCAGCTTCTACAGCCGCCGCGGCACTGAGCTGAAGGTGACGAGCCTCGACGACGCACGAAAGGTCGAGGTCATCGCGGTGCCGCGCGAGTGGTTCTCGCACCAGGTGCTGCGCTCGCTCAGCTTCGCCAACCTCGACGCGGTGACCAACACCGACGTGATGGTGCGGATGGCGCTCACCGGCCGCGCGCAGCTGATGGTGGCCGACAACCAGACCTTGCCCGCCCAGCTGGCCCAGGTCGACGCGACGATGGCGCAGGTCGACCGCCACTACACCTTCATGAAGACGAGCAGCTATATCGCCTTCTCGCGCGGCACGCCCGATGCCGTCGTGCGCCAGTGGCAGCAGACCCTGAATGAGATGAAGCGTGATGGCAGCTTCGCCCGCATCTACACGCGCTGGCTGCCCAGCGACACGCCGCCCGGCATCGAAGCCGAGCCGGACATGGTGCCCACGCCGAGATGAAATCCTCATGAAGCTGCGAGCGACGATCGTGCTGGCCGTGGTGGCCGGCCTGCTGCTCCCGGCCACGATCGTCAGCGTGTTCACGCTGCGCCAGCAGGAGCAGGCGCTGGCACGCCAGCTCAACGCTGACCTCGATCGCATCACCGAGGTGATGAGCCTGGACATGGCACCGCCGATGTGGCACATGAATGCGGCGGAGGTGCCGCTGTTCGACGTGGTGCTGTCGGACGAGCGCGTGGTCTCGGTCGTCGCCCGCGACACCAAGTTCGGGATCTTCCTGTCGCGCGAGTACCCGCAGCGGCGCACCGGCTCGCAGCGGACGACGACGCGGCCGATCAGCTTCCGCGGCAAGGTGATCGGCGAGGTCACGGTCGAGATGGACAGCGGCCAGCTCGATGCCGCGGTGGCGAGCAACCGCAAGGCCCTCGTGCTGACGCTGTCGGGCCAGCTCGTCTTCAGCCTGCTGCTGATCGTGGCGCTGCTGCAATTGCGCATGCTCGCGCCGATCCGCCGCCTGATGCAGGAGTCGACGATGATCGCGCGCGGCGAACTCGACAAGCCCTTCGAGTGGCGACGCAAGGACGAGTTCGGCCAGCTCGGCGACAGCCTCGAGGCCGCGCGCCAGGCGCTGCAATCGCTGTTCAACGCGCTGCAGACCAAGGCCCACGAGCTGGGCGAGAGCGAAGCCAAGTACCGCAGCTTCTTCGAGAACGCACTCGAGGGCATCTTCCAGACCTCGATCGACGGCCGCACGATCAACGCCAACCCGGGCATGGCGCGCATGCTCGGCTACGACCGGCCGGACGAGCTTGTGCACAACCTGACAGACATCCGCCGCCAGCTCTACGTCCGCCCGGGCGACCGCGATGCCTTCATCGCCGCGCTGCTCGAACACGGCCAGGTCGTCGGCTGGGAAGTCGAGTTCCAGCGTCGCGACAACCAGACGATCTGGGTCGCCATGACCGCGCGGGTGGTGCGCAGCGAGCAGGGCGAGCCGCTGTTCATCGAAGGCCTGGTCGCCGACATCACCCAGCGCAAGCGCAGCGAGGCCGACCTGGCGCTGCATCGCGAGCGGCTGGAGGAGCTGGTTCGAGAGCGCACCGCCGAGCTGCAGGCCGCCAAGGAGCGCGCCGAAGTGGCCAACCAGGCCAAGAGCAGCTTCCTGGCCAACATGAGCCACGAGCTGCGCACACCACTGAACGGCATCCTCGGCTACGCGCAGATCCTCAAGCGCTTCCGCAGCTTCACCGGGCGCGACCTGGCGGGCTTGAATGTGATCGAGCAGAGCGGCAAACACCTGCTGATGCTGATCGACGATGTGCTCGACCTGGCCAAGATCGAGGCCGGCAAGCTCGAGCTGTACTCGAGCGCGATCGACCTGCCAGCCTTCCTGCAGACGATCGCCGACATCATCCGCGTCAAAGTCGAGGAGAAGGGCCTGTTCTTCGCCTGCGAGCTGGCACCGAACCTGCCGCGCGTCGTGCGCGCCGACGAGAAGCGCCTGCGCCAGGTGTTGCTGAACCTGCTCGGCAACGCGGTGAAGTTCACCGAGCACGGCCGGGTCAGCCTGCGCGTGCGCGGCTTCGCCAAGGATGGCTCGGAAGCGTGGCTGCACTTCGAGGTCGAGGACAGCGGCTGCGGCATCGCCGCCGGGCAGTGGGAGACGATCTTCAAGCCGTTCGAGCAGGTGGGCGACGTGCGCAAGCGCGTCGGCGGTACCGGACTGGGGTTGGCGATCAGCCGCCAGTTGGTGCGGCTCATGGGCGGCGACATCCAACTGCGCAGCGCGCTCGGCGAGGGCAGCCTGTTCGGCTTCGAGATCGCATTGCCCGTCGAGGCGGGCCTGCCCGCGCCACCGACGATGCGCATGATCGACGGCTATCTCGGCGCGCGGCGCAAGGTGCTGATCGTCGATGATGTCGAGACCAACCGCGCGATGCTGGTCGACCTGTTGAACTCACTCGGCTTCGAGACCGCCGAGGCCGAGGACGGCGAGCAGGCCATCGCGCTGGCCCAGGCGTGGCTGCCCGCACTGATCCTGATGGACATCGTGATGCCGGTGATGGACGGCCTGGAAGCCACGCGCCGCCTGCGTCGGTTGCCGGCGCAGCAATCGGTGCCGATCATCGCGCTGTCGGCCACAGCCTCGCACGACCACCAGCTGCGGACGCTGGCCGCCGGCGTCAATGCCTTCATCACCAAGCCGATCGAGCAGGACCAGCTGCTGGAGCAAATCCGTCTGCAACTCGGCCTGGAGTGGACTTACGAGGTGGCTGAGCTCGACGTCTGAGCAGCGCAAGAAAAAAGGCCACCGCGAGGTGGCCTTGGTCGTTGGGGCGCGGTGCGCGCCTCGGCTGCCGCTCAGGGCGTCTTGGTGGACGGCGTGGCCGCCGTCGTCGCGCCTGAGGCTTGGCCAAACTGCCACAGCATGAACGCATAGACATCGGCCAACTTGCTGGCCTGCTGCGTCGCGGTGCTGCCCACCCCGTGGCCGGCCTGGCCGTCCAGGCGCAGCAACACCGGCTTGCCGCTGGTGCTGGCGGCCTGCAGGCGGGCGCCGGCCTTGGCGCTTTGCCAGACGTCGACGCGCGGGTCGTTGATGCCGTGGATCAGCATCACCGCCGGGTACGCCACGCCATCCTTGATCTGGTGGTAGGTGCTCATCTCCAGCAGCGCCTTGAACTCGGCGGGGTCCTTGACGGTGCCGAACTCGCTGATGTTGGTGATGCCGTTGGCCGACTCTTCCGAGCGGATGGTGTCCATCATGCCGACATCGAAGATCGCCGCGGCGAACAGGTCCGGCGCTTCGGTGACCGCGCGGCCGACGAAGATGCCGCCGGCGCTGGTGCCCCAGATGCCCAGCGTCTTGGTCGTCGCGTAGCCCTTGTCGACCAGGTACTTCGCGCTGGCGATGCCGTCTTTCCAGGTGTTGGGCTTGGTCGTCTTGAAGCCGGCGCGGTGCCACTCTTCGCCGAAAGCGCCGCTGCCGCGCACGTTCGCGTAGGCGATCACGCCGCCGCGCTCGAGCCAGGCCACGCTGCGCGCGTTGAAGAAGGCTTCCATCGACAGGCCGTAGGCGCCGTAGCCGACCAGCAGCGTCGGGTGCGGCACGTCGCGCTTGAGGTCGGCGCGGTGGATGATGGCCAGCGGCACCTGTGCGCCGTCATGGCTGGGCACCAGCACTTCGCTGACCGTCAACGCCGGCGTGCCGGGCGGCACACGGATCTGCAGCAAGCCGGTGTCGACCGGCGGCTTGTCGGAGCCGGTGCTGCGCAGCACGCGCGCCGGTTCGGTCCAGGCGCTGCTGGTCAGCCACACGTCGGCAAAGGCGTGTGCCGGATCGTCGATCGTGAATGTGCTGCCGACGCGGCCCGGTGCCATGTCGGCCGGCGCCTGGCCCGGTGCAAAGCGCCAGGTGCGGGTCGAGAAGCCTTGCGATTGCTCGGCGTACAGCGTGCCGCCCTTGCCGATCGTCAGGCCCTTCAGCACGCCTTGGGCGGGTTCCTCGATCACGGTCTTGGCATCGGCGACCGTCTGGCCTTTGGCCAGGTCCAGCGCCAGCCAGCGCCCGCGCGGCGCGCCTTTGTGGGTGCGTAGGTACAGCGTGTTGYCGAACATCCGCGCATCGGTGACGCTGTCGTCGAACGCGCTGACCTGACGCCAGCCGATCTGCGCCTTGCCCAGGTCGGCCACCGGCGCGACGAAGAGCTTGCCCTCCTGCACCGTGGTGTCGGWGGTGCGCGCGAGCATGTAGCGGCTGCTGGGATCGAAGGTCACGCCGGCCACATCGAGCCGGTCGAGCTTCAATGCCTTGTTGACCAGTGGGCCGAACAGCGGCTTGGCCGTCTTCGTGGCGGCGCCCGCCTGCAGCAGGAAGACGGTGGTGTCGAGGAAGGTCTCGGTCGGCGGGCTGCCCGCCGGCAGTTCGCGGATCTGGTTGTAGCTCAGCGCGCGGCTGTCCGGCGTCCAGTGCACCAGGCCTTCGTGCACGCGCGGCACCGGCTCGCCGAGCGCCTTGCCGCTGGCCACGTCCAGCACGTACAGCGACGCGTCTTCCGAGCCGCCCGCCGACATGCCGTAGGCCAGCAGCTTGCCGTTCCACGACGGCACGAAGTAGTTGATCGCGTGCGGCACGCCCTTGGCCTGCGTCAGCTGCTCGGGGTCGACCAGTACGCGCTCGGCGCCAGTCAACCCGTTACGGGTGACGAGCTTGAACTGCGCATGGCCGGCTTCGCGCTTCAGGTAAAACAGCTGGTCGCCCGGCAGGCGGACGACTTCGCGAATGATGTCGCCGGTCGCGCGGCCGAGTTCGTCGATGCGCTTGGCGAGCACGTCGCGCTCGGGCATCGTCGCCAGCGCGCTTTCGGCGTAAGCGCCCTGGGCCTTCAGCCAGTCCTGCGTCGCCGGGCTCTTGACGTCTTCGAGATCACGGTACGGGTCATGCACGGTCACGCCGTGCAGCACCTGCGTCACGTCGTGCACGGGCGTCGGGGGCGGGCCCGCCAGGGCGCTGAGGGCGGCGGCCAGCAGCGTGGCGGCCAGGGGAATCTTGCGAAGCGGCATGGGGGTCTCCCGAGTGAGTGCCGTGGAACAACGCGGCCGGGTAGGCCAAGCGCCGGATGTTACGTCGCTCGGCTGGTGCGCTGCAGGCTCAGCGGTAGCGGGCTAGCATCCGGGGCCCTTGCCGCTGCAGCCCACCATGTCCGACCGCCTCGAAGCCCGTGTTGACGCCTTGTTCATCTACCCGATCAAGGCCTGCGGCGCGATGCGCGTCACGCAGTTGGACATCACTGCCGCGGGCCTGATTGCCGGCGACCGCGAATGGGCGGTGATCGATGACAAGGGCGAGGTCACTTGGCAGGGGGCGCACCCACGCCTGGCGCTGGTTCGGCCGGCGCTGGACGGTGGCGTGCTGCGGCTGACCGCGCCTGGCGAGACCGATGTAGAGGTGGCGTCGGCCGAAGGGCCTTGCACCGTGCGGATGTGGAACGACAGCGTGAAGGAGATGGAGACCTTTGCTGCGTTCGACGCTGGCGATGCGGCGGCGGCGTTGATGCAGCAGGTCACCGGCGCGCCGCTGCGGCTGGTCCGGTTCGGGGCGCAGGCGCTTGCCCGGCGTGGCATCAATCCCTTGCACCTGGTCAGCCTGCCATCGGTGGACGAGCTGAACGCCCACCTCGCCGGCGAAGGAATCGCTGAGGCCGAAGCGCTGCGCTTTCGGCCCAACCTGGTGCTCGGCGCGACGGCGGAACCCCTGCTGCCGTTCATCGAAGAGCAGGTGACCCAGGTCCATGGCGGCGAGGGCGAGCACTCGTGGCAGATGCCTGTGTCGGCGCCGTGCATCCGCTGCGTGGTGCCGGGCGTGAGCCCGTCGAGCGGTGAGGTGAACGAGGCCTTGCCGCCAGCCGTGGCTCAACTGAGCGGCCAGCGCTTTCCAGGCGAGCCGTCGATCTTTGGCGTCTATGCGATGCCGGCCCCCGGCACCCAGATCCGCGCTGGCGACCGCTTGTGGCTCGAGCTGAACTTCTAGCCGCCATATTCGGCCACCGCGCAAGCATCGTCGGCATTTGTCGTTGGCGACGGGCACAGGGCTTTCGATAATGCAAAAAACGATGAAGCACTGCCCAGAAGCGGACAAAGAACCAATATGAACTTCCAGCAACTGCGCTCGGTGCGCGAAGCGGTGCGCCAAGGCTTCAACCTGACGACGGTGGCCGACGCGCTGCACACCTCGCAGCCCGGCATCAGCCGGCAGATCCGCGAGCTGGAAGACGAACTCGGCGTCGAGATCTTCGTGCGCGCCGGCAAGCGCCTGACCGGCCTGACGCCGGCCGGCGAGCGCGTGCTGCCCTGGGTCGAACGCACGCTGCTGGACGTCGAGAACCTGCAGCGCGCCAGCGACGATTTCCGTCTCGGCGACAGCGGCGTGCTCAGCGTTGCCGCCACTCACTCGCAGGCCCGCTACGCGCTGCCGCAGACCGTGCACGACTTTCGAGCGCTGCACCCCAAGGTGCAGTTGCAGATGCACCAGGGCTCGCCGCAGCAGATCGCGCAGATGTTGCTGACCGGCGCCGCCGAGATCGGTATCGCCTCGCATGTGCTGTCGGAAAACCCCGRCCTCGTCGCGCTGCCCTGCTACCGGTGGACCCACTCGGTGGTCGTGCCGGCCGGCCATGCACTGCTCGATGGCGATCTGACGCTGGACCGCCTGGCCGAACACCCGGTGATCACCTACGACACCGGCCTGACCGGCCGCGGCACGATCGACGATGCCTTCAGCCGCGCCGGCCTCAGCCCGCGCGTCGTGCTGACCGCGATGGACGCCGACGTGATCAAGACCTATGTCGAACTCGGCCTGGGCGTCGGCATCATGGCCTCGATCGCTTTCGACGAACAGCGTGACCAGCACCTGCGTGCGCTGGATGCGCGCCACTTGTTCTCGATCAACACCACCAGCGTCGCGGTGCGCCGCGGTGGCCTGTTGCGCGGCTTCGCCTACGACTTCATTCAGACCTTCGCGCAGCACCTGACGCCGGACATCGTGCAGCAGGCTCAGGCTGCACCCGCGGGAACGCCTTCAGCCCCGCTCTGAGCCTGGATCCTCAGCGCTGCTGCAGCGCCGCCGCCTTCGCCCGCTGCACCGACTCGCGCGCCTGCATGCGGGCGCGGTGGGCCAGCAGCTTCGGGAAGCGGCTCACTTCGACACCATCACCTTCCAGCCATTCGGCGATCGTGAACAGGTAGGGGTCGGCGACGGTGTAGTCGTCGCCGAAGACCCAGGGGCCACGCAGCCAGTCGACCTCGATGTACTCGAAGATCTCGGTCATGTTGGCCGGCACCTTGCGCTGCATCGCTTCGATCGCGGCTGCGTCGTCAGCCCAGCGCGCGCCGCGCCGCTTGTGGGCATGGGCCACATGCACGGTCGAACAGAGAAAGCTGTTGAAGCCCTGCAGCTGAGCCAAGCGGAACGGGTCGTCAAGCGGCGCGAGCTTGGCAGCCGGAAACGACTGGGCGATGAACATCAGCAGCGCCGGCACCTCGGTCAGCGTGCCGTGCTCGGTCACCAGTGCCGGCACGCGGCCGCGCGGGTTCACCGCCAGGTAGGCCGGACTGCGCTGCTCGGCCGCCGAGAAGTCGAGCGAGTGCAAGGTGTGCGGCGCATCCGCGTCATGCAGTGCGATATGCACCGCCTGGGCACAGGTGCCCGGGGCGAGGTAAAGGGTCCACGGGGTCGTCATCGGCCGGTGTCTCCAAGAAGGGGCCGGGCGGCGACATGCCGAACGGCGGCCCGCAGCTTAGGCCCGTGCACGCGATACCGTGGATGTCCGCGGTAATGCCCGACGTGTACGCCGGGCATCACGCAGCAGCTCGACGCTGCGAGCTTCAGTGTGCGGCGGTTTCGGCCACCTCGGCCGGCGCGACAGTGAAGCGCGTCACGCGTCGCGGCCGCAGGTAGACCTTGCGGCCATTCGCCAGGCCGAGCGAATCACGCAGCTGCACATAGGCCTCGCGCGACAGCTCGACGTCGACATACGAGCCGTCTTCTTCGCGGCGGAATTCGATGCGGGTGTTCGGGCCAACAGTCAGCGTCTGCGCCAGTGTCACCGCCCAGGTGCCCTCGCTCGGTTCGGCGACGATGTCCAGCTCGTGCGGGCGCACGTAGCTGACGGCCTCGTCGTGGCCGGGGGTCAGGCCGGCGCGGCCATGGAACAGGTTCACGTCGCCGAGGAACTTCAGCACGAAGGGCGTGGCCGGCTTGTCGTAGACCTCGTCCGGCGCGCCGACCTGCTCGATGCGGCCTTCGTTCATCACGACGATCCTGTCGGCGACTTCCATCGCCTCTTCCTGGTCGTGCGTGACGAAGACGCTGGTCACATGCATCTCGTCGTGCAGGCGGCGCAACCAGCGGCGCAGTTCCTTGCGCACTTTGGCGTCAAGTGCGCCAAAGGGTTCGTCCAGCAGCAGCACCTTGGGCTCGACGGCGAGCGCGCGCGCCAGCGCGACGCGCTGCCGCTGACCGCCCGACAACTGGTGCGGGTAGCGGCCAGCCAGTGCGTCCAGTTGCACCAGCTTCAGCAGCTCGGTGACCTTCTTGCGGATCGCTTCTTCGCTCGGCCGCGTGGCGCGCGGGCGCACCCGCAAGCCGAAGGCGATGTTCTCGAAGATGCTCATGTGGCCGAACAGCGCATAGTGCTGGAACACGAAGCCGACATTGCGTTCGCGCACGTCGGCGAAGGTCGCGTCTTCTCCGTGGAACAGCACCGAGCCCGAGTCCGGTTGCTCCAGCCCCGCGATCATGCGCAGCAGCGTGGTCTTGCCGGAGCCCGAAGGCCCGAGCAGGGCGACGAGTTCGCCCGAAGGGATGTCGAGGTTCAGGTGGTCGCAGACAGCGAGCGCGCCGAAATGCTTGACGAGGTTGCGGACTTCAATGCTCATGATGGATCCCTCTTTTGGCTCACTCGTGGTCGGCGTTGGCGGCCGCCTTCACGCGCTTGACGCGCTGCTCGACGAGGTACTTCAACACCAGCGTCACCAGCGCCAGGCCGGCCAGCAGTGAGGCCACGGCAAATGCCGCCGCGAACTGGTACTCGTTGTAGAGAATCTCGATGTGCAGCGGCATCGTGTTGGTCGCACCGCGGATGTGGCCCGAGACCACCGACACCGCGCCGAACTCGCCCATCGCGCGGGCGTTGCACAGGATCACGCCGTACAGCAGCGCCCACTTCACGTTGGGCAGTGTGACGCGCCAGAAGATCTGCCAACCCGACGCGCCCAGCACGCGGGCCGCTTCTTCCTGCTCCTGCCCTTGCGCCTGCATCAGCGGGATCAGCTCGCGGGCAATGAACGGGAAGGTCACGAATACGGTGGCCAGCACGATGCCGGGCACCGCAAAGACGATCTTCAGATCGTGGTCGCGCAGCCATTCACCGAACCAGCCTTGCAGGCCGAACACCAGCATATAGATCAGGCCGGCGATCACCGGGCTGACCGAGAACGGCAGGTCGATCAGCGTCAGCAGCAGGTTCTTGCCGCGGAAGTCGAACTTTGCGATCGCCCAGGCCGCCGAGACGCCGAAGACCAGGTTCAGCGGCACCGAGACGATCGCCGACAGCAGCGTCAGCTTGATGGCCGACACGGCGTCGGCCTCGACGATCGCCGCGAAGTAGACCTCGGCGCCTTTCTTGAAGGCCTCGTGGAACACGGCGGCCAGCGGCACGAACAGGAACAGCGCGAGGAACAGGCCGGCGATGCCGATCAGCGTCCAGCGAACCCAGGCGGATTCGGTGGTGGCGGCGAGGGCGGAGCGGGTTGCTGCGCGCTGGGGCAGGGCGGCGGGTGAGGCCAGGGCGTTGGAGGCGGCGGCAGTCATGGCGGTACTACTTCATCAAGAGAGGCGAGGTGTCACCGACCCTGGCGTTTGCGCGCCCAGGCTTGCACCATATTGATTGCCAGCAACAGAGAGAAGGCAATCACCAGCATCACAACGGCGATCGCGGTGGCGCCGGCGTAGTCGTACTGCTCGAGCTTGGTGATGATCAGCAGCGGCGTGATCTCACTGATCATCGGCATGTTGCCGGCGATGAAGATCACCGAGCCGTACTCGCCCAGTGCACGGGCGAAGGCCAGCGCAAAGCCGGTCAGCAATGCCGGCATCAGCGTCGGCAGGATCACGTGCTGGAAGGTTTGCAGGCGGGAGGCGCCCAGTGTGGCGGCGGCTTCCTCCAGCTCTTTCTGCAGGTCTTCGAGCACCGGTTGCACCGTGCGCACGACGAAGGGCAGGCCGATGAAGGTCAGCGCGACGAACACGCCCAGCGGCTTGAACGCCACCTTGAACGGCAGGAACTGGCCGATCCAGCCGTTGGTCGCATACAGCGAGGTCAGCGCGATGCCAGCCACTGCGGTGGGCAGCGCAAACGGCAGGTCGACCAGCGCGTCGATCACGCGCTTGAATGGGAAGCGGTAGCGCACCAGCACCCAGGCCACCAGCAGCCCGAACACCGCGTTGACCAGCGCCGCTGCGAACGAGGTGCCGAAGGTCAGCCGGTACGAGGCCATCACGCGGTCCGAGGTCACCGTGTCCCAGAACGCGGCCCAAGTCAGCGTGAAGGTCTTCAAGAACACCGCGGACAGCGGAATCAGGACGACCAGACACAGGTACATCAGCGCAAAGCCGAGTGCCAAGTCGAAACCTGGCAGCACGCTGTGGCGTTTGAGGAGGGTGCGGGAAAGAAACACGGTAGACAGCGCCGGGCTCTTTAGGAGGAGAGCGCATTTCGATCAGCGTGCAGCGATGCTAGGCAGCTGCGCTTCTGCGTGGAACGAAGCAAAACGCGCTTGCTTATGCGGCCGCGGCCATTCCACAGAACGTGGAGATGGCGAGGGAAGGCGTCATGAAAAGCGTCACGCGAAGCGGCGCCTTGTGCTTCAAAACGGACTCGGTTGGCCTTTTGCGGCGGGTCGCATGCAGGCAACGATTGGAATCACATTGCCGTTCATTCGGGATGTTAGGCCGTGTGACACGGTGCTAAAAGCCTGGCTTTTCTGTGACGACCTTCAGGAAGGGAAAGCCATGCACTTCAATAAATCCATCGTGGGCGCCGCGCTGTGCCTGTCATTGGCCGCCGTGAGCCACGCGCAGACGGCCGCTGATGCACCGGCTGACGCGTCGGTGGCTGTCGCCACGGCGGCTGCCACTGCACCCGCTGCTGCCRCCGCCGCCAAGGGCCAACTGCCCAAGCTGGTGATCAAGTGGCAGTGCAAGGAGGCCTGCACGACCAATGACAAGGTGCCGCCGTTGATCGAAGAGGCCTACGCCAAGGCGGCCAAGGCCCATGGCTATGAGGTGTCGGACGGCGATTCAGCTGAAGTCACCATCGTCGAATACCGCCAACGGCCGCCGACCGCGCGCGTGATGCTGGGCATGTTCGCCGGCAAAGACAGGCTGGGCGTGCACATCGCCTACCGCGGCAAGGAAGCCGACGCCGCCGATTCAGCCGGCAACATCGCGCAGGGCATGAACAGCATGAGCGCGTCGGTCGGCAAGCAGAGCTACGAACGGATCGTGGCGCTGGTCCAGTCCAGCGGCAAGTGACGGGCCGCCTCCAATGAAAAAGCGCGCCCTTGGGCGCGCTTTTGCTTGGGTGGTGAAGACCGAGGGGCTTACTTCTTCGCGTAGATCGAGTCGAAGGTGCCGCCGTCGTTGAAGTGGGTCTTCTGGGTCTTGGCCCAGCCGCCGAAGAGTTCGTCGATGGTGAACAGGTTGATCTTCGGGAACAGCTTGTCGAACTGCGCGGCGGCCTTGGGATCGATCGGGCGGTAGTAGTTTTCACCGGCGATCTTCTGGCCTTCGGGCGAATACAGGTACTCGACATAAGCCTTGGCCACGTCGCGCGTGCCGCGCTTGTCGACCACCTTGTCGACCCAGGTCACCGGCGGCTCCGCCAGGATGCTGACCGACGGCACGATGATCTGGAACTTGTCCGGGCCCAGCTCTTTCACCGCCAGGAAAGCTTCGTTTTCCCAGCTGATGAAGACGTCGCCGATGCCGCGCTCGACGAAGGTGGTGGTCGAGCCGCGTGCGCCGCTGTCGAGCACCGGCACGTTCTTGTACAGCGCGCTGACGAACTCCTTCGCCTTGGCGTCGTTGCCGCCCGGCTGCTTGAGCGCGTAGCCCCAGGCCGCCAGGTAGTTCCAGCGTGCACCGCCGCTGGTCTTCGGGTTCGGCGTGATGACTTCGACRCCGGGCTTGACCAGGTCGTTCCAGTCCTTGATGCCCTTGGGATTGCCCTTRCGCACCAGGAACACGATGGTCGAGGTGTAGGGGCTGGAATTGTGCGGCAGGCGCTTTTGCCAGTCGGCCGGCACGAGCTTGGCGTTCTCCGCCAGCACGTCGATGTCATAGGCCAGGCCCAGTGTCACGACATCGGCTTCGAGCCCGTCGATCACCGAGCGCGCTTGCTTGCCCGAGCCGCCGTGCGACTGCTTGACGGTCACCGTGTCGCCGGTCTTGCCCTTCCAGTACGCGGCAAACGCCTTGTTGAAGTCCTGGTACAGCTCGCGCGTTGGGTCATAAGAGACGTTGAGCAGTGTCACTTCCTTGGCCTGGGCGGCCAGCGGGGCGGCGAGGGTGCTCAGCAGGACAAGGCTGGCGGCAACAGCAGTCGTCAGCGATCGGGGCAGCATGGTGAAGACGTTCCTTGTGTGGGACCTGCGTGGATGCAGGCCCACCGATGCTAGGAAGCCCGCATCGCTCAAGGAACGAATCAAAACGCCGCTGCTTATGCGGTTTGTGCCGCCACAGTGTGAGCGATCAGACCGCGAAGCCCAGCGCCGGCGCGGCGGCGCGTGCCCGAGGCCGCAAGGTGCTGGCCACGCGCTGCACATGGCTGCGGGCCCAGGCCAGGGCATCGGGCCAGGCGCCGTAGCCGGTGGCTGGGTTGACGTGGCCGGCTTCGCCCAACTCGATCATTTCGCTGCCCCAGCGGCGGCCGAAGTACAGCGCATCGGCATGTGGCATCCAAGGGTCGTTGGCACTGACGACCAGCGTCGAGGGGAACGGCAGCGCGTGGCTCAGCGAGCCTTCATCGAGGCTGAAGCGCTCGGGCGCGGCCGGGGCCACCAGCAGCGCACCCTGCACGCCGCGACCACCGCGCGCTGCGTGGTGAGCCAGCGCCAGACAGCCGAAGCTGTGCGCCACGGCGATCCATACGTCGGCCGGGTGGCGGCGCAGCGTGTCGTCGATCGCGCCGGCCCAGCGGTCCAGGTCAGCGTGGCCCCAGTCCTCGACGCGGATGCGCACGGCGTCCGGCTGTTGGGCCTGGATCCAGCTCTGCCAATGGTCGGGCCCGCTGCCATGCAGGCCCGGCACGATGAGCAGGCGGACCTGCGGCTGGTCGGAGGAGGTGAACTTCGCGAGGCTCATGGGGCTCCTTCGCTCAAAGGGTGGCGATCGACACCTCGGTCGACTTCACCAGTGCAACCACATCGCGGCCGATGCGCAGGCCCAGCTCATGCACCGAGCGGGTCGTGATGACCGAGGTCACGATCAGGCCCGACGGCATTTCGACGTCGACCTCCGAGACGACCGGGCCTTCGATGATTTCCTTGACCTTGCCGCGGAACTGGTTGCGGGCGTTGACGGCGAGGATGCTCATGGGTTCTCTTTTCTGTGTTGCAGGGAAAGCGGGGGCGGCCGGTGGGGGCCGCCGAAGACTCAGAGTGACAGCGTGAACGCCTGCGACTCGTCGCGCACCTTGATCGGCCCTTCACGCGGCGGCACACGCACATGCACCGGTACCCGGTGGCCAAAGGCATCGGCGACCGAAGCACAGCCGCTTTGCAGCAGCTCGGTGGCCAGTTGCAGCGGCTCGAAGCGGTAGCCGGCCACACGCAGGTGGTGGGTTAGCTCGTTCAGTGCGCGCAGGTCGCGCTTTTGCAGCGCGTTGCGAAGCGACTGGCCGGTACACGGAAGTGCCAACGCCTGGGTGGCGGGCGCCTCCACAGAAGTGATGGTGGCGGTGGTCATGTGTCCATGGTGGGCGCCGCCCCCCCAAAAGAGAAGGAAGGAAATCGGCGCTTCATATCGGCCCATCGCATATGAGGCCCGCGCATATCGGATACGCTGACCGGCTCGCTGATCGTTCTTGCTGTCACAACGTGTTTGCCTACTTCGAGCGCCTCGTCGACCCTTATCCCGAGGCCGTGCCGCCGCCAGCGCCGACGAGCCTGTGGGCCTTCTTGTGGGCCAACACCACCGGCGTGCGCCGCTATGTGGCCGTGATGACCACGCTGACTGCGCTGATCGGTGCGTTCGAGGCGGTGCTGTTCGCCTTCCTCGGCCAGATCGTCGACGGCTTGTCGACCACCGAGCCGGCAAAGTGGTGGCCGCAGGAGCAGGGCCGTTTGTTCATGCTCGCGGCGGTGTTGCTGGCCAGCCCCTTGCTCGTGGCCTGGCAGGCGCTGGCCAAGTACCAGACGCTGAACGGCAACTTCCCGATGCGGCTGCGCTGGAACTTCCACCGCCAGATGCTGGGCCAGAGCATGTCGTTTTACCAGGACGAGTTCGCCGGCCGTGTCGCGACCAAGGTGATGCAGACCGCGCTGGCGGTGCGCGACGTGGTGATGACGGTGACCGACATCCTGGTCTTCATCATCATCTATTTCGTCACGATGATGGCGGTGGTCGGCGGCGTCAACGCGAAGCTGCTGCTGCCGTTTTTCGGCTGGCTCGCGCTGTATGTGGCGGCGCTGTTCTTCTTCGTGCCGCGGCTGGGCAAGGTGGCACGCGAGCAGGCCGATGCGCGCGCGCTGATGGTCGGCCGCATCTCGGACGCGTACACCAACATCGCGACCGTCAAGCTGTTCTCACATGCCGGCCGCGAGTCGGGTTATGTGCGCGGCGCGATGCAGGACTTCATGGGCATCGCCTACCGCCAGATGCGTCTGGTGACGGGGCTCGAGATCGTGATCCACCTGCTCAGCATGGGCCTGGTGCTGGCCACGGCCGGCGCCACACTGTGGCTGTGGACGCAGGGCGGCGCCGGCATCGGCGCGGTCGCCGCAGCCACCGCGATGGCGCTGCGGCTGAACGGCATCTCGCACTGGATCATGTGGGAGATGGCGACGCTGTTCGAGCAGGTCGGCACCGTCGCCGATGGCATCAACACGTTGACGAAGCACGCCGCAGTGGTCGACAAGCCCGATGCCGGCGAACTGCAGGTGCCGCGCGGCGAGGTGCGTTTCGAGCAGGTGCGCTTCGGCTACGGCCAGGCCGGCCGGGCGGTGATCGATGACTTCACGCTGACCATCAAGCCCGGCGAAAAGATCGGCCTGGTTGGCCGCTCGGGCGCGGGCAAGTCGACGCTGGTCAACCTGCTGCTGCGTTTCTACGACCTTGAGTCCGGCCGCATCCTGATCGACGGGCAGGACATCGCCGGCGTGACGCAGAACAGCTTGCGATCCCACGTCGGCATGGTCACGCAAGACACCTCGCTGCTGCACCGCTCGGTGCGCGACAACCTGGTCTACGGCCGGCCCGGTGCGACCGAGGAACAGATGCTCGACGCAGCCCGGCGCGCCGAGGCCCATGCCTTCATCGAGACGCTGATCGACCCGAAAAAGCGCACCGGCTACGACGCGCATGTCGGCGAGCGCGGCGTCAAGCTCTCAGGCGGCCAGCGCCAGCGCGTGGCGATCGCACGGGTGATGCTGAAGGATGCGCCGATCCTGTTGCTCGACGAGGCCACCAGCGCACTCGACAGCGAAGTCGAAGCGGCGATTCAGCAAAGCCTGTACCGGTTGATGGAGGGCAAGACGGTGGTCGCGATCGCGCACCGCTTGTCGACCATCGCCGCGATGGACCGATTGATCGTGATGGACGGCGGCCGCATCGTCGAGCAGGGCGACCACCGCAGCCTGCTGGCGCAAGGGGGTCTCTACGCGCGGCTGTGGGCGCACCAGAGCGGCGGCTTCCTCGGAGAAGAGTAAACCCCCGGACCGACTGGCTTCAGTGGCCGACGACGACCTTGCGGCCGTTCAGCGGTTGCACTGGGCGCGCGTTCATCGTGTAGAGCTTCTTGAACGAGGCGAACTGCGCGGCGGAAAACTCGACCGGCGTCTTCAGCACCTGCCAGCGCACCTCTTCGCTGCAGGGCGGCGTCGTCAGCGAGCCGGCGAAGCTGTAGTGGCTGCGGTCGGCGGGCAGCAGGTTGGCCGGGTTGATGCCGGCTTCGAGCGGCACGCTGGCGCCCTGGTTGGGCGGCAGCAGGTCGAAGACCGGCTTCAGCGTGGCGTTCTCCTTGCCGAGCTCGAACAGCACCGCGATCACCGCGAGCTGCCCTTGGGCACTCTTGTGCACCAGGTGCGCGACGAGCGGGTAGTCGCGGCCGTCGATCTTCTCTTCGCTGGGCGTGTGGAAGTGGAACTGCAGCAGCTTGTACTCGGTGCCGCCCAGTGTGATGGTGCCGGGTGACGCCAGGTTCACCTGGATCGTGTGGCCGTTGTTGACCACCGTGGCCGGGCCACTGGTGTAGTGGATGGCCAGCGGCGGCGCGCTCGGGGTCTTGGCGACCTTGTGCGTGTCGATGTCGATCGGCGACTGGTGTTTGCCGAGACTGCAGGTCTTGAACGCCGGGTCCAGCTCGGCCCAGTGGGCGGCGCCGCCGTGGCCTTCATAGTCCCAGTGGGGAGCGTCGGCGGCATATGCCGGGGCGACGCCGGCGAGCGCAAGCGCGGCGGCTGCCAATGTTGAAGCCTTCAAGGTCGATGTCATGACAGGACACTGGGAGGTTGCGGGGCTCGCACCCTAACACCCGCCCGGGGTGACCGACCCCGAGGCCGCGACCCGCAAAGGGTTTTGGTGCTGCCGCTCAGTGCACCAGCATCGGCGCGGCGATCAGCCCCAGGCCCAGCACGCCGACCGCCCAGACGGCGGTGCGCAAAAAGGGGATGCCAGCCCAATAGACCAGCACGAAGACCATGCGCGACCAGACGAACAGGTGGGCGCCAAGCGTGACCTGCGGCGTGACCGCATTCGCCACATGCGCAGCCAGCACCAGCGCGGCGAACAGCAGGAAGTTCTCCAGCGTGTTGCGCGCCGCGCGGTCCAGCCGCGCCGCGGCCGGCGACGGCTCGGGCATGTCGGCCCGGTTGCCGAAGGCCAGCAGCATGCCGCGGGGTGTCCACGCGCGGGCCTTGGCCAGGCTGGCCAGCATCAGCACGATCCAGGTGAACACGGTCATGCCAACCAGCATGTGCAGGGGAGCGGTCATCGCGGGCCTTTGTCGTGATGGGAAAGAACCGCAGCCTTCAGGCGGTCTGGCGCGCGTCTTCGCGGATCATGTCGACCGCCTTCTCGGCGATCATGATCGTCGGCGCATTGGTGTTGCCGCTGACGATGCGCGGCATGATCGACGCGTCGACCACCCGCAGCCCCGGCACGCCGCGCACGCGCAGGCGGCTGTCAACCACCGCGCCATCGTCGCTGCCCATGCGGCAGGTGCCCACCGGGTGGTAGATCGTGTCGGCGCGGTTGCGGATGAAGGATTCGATCTCGCTGTCGCTGCGCGCATCGGCCGAAGCCGCCAGCTCGCGCCCGCCGAGTGCCGCGATCGCAGGCTGCTGCAGGATGTGGCGCATCAGCTTGAAACCCCGCACCAGGCGCGCGGTGTCGTCGTCGTCACCGAGGAAGTTGGGGTCGATCTTCGGCGCCGCCAGCGCGTCGGCGCTGGCCAGCGTCAACTGGCCACGGCTCTTGGGCTGCAGCAAGCAGACGTGGCACGAGTAGCCGTGGCCGAAGACGGTCTTGCGGCCGTGGTCGACCAGCTTGCCGATGACGAAGTGCAGCTGCAGGTCCGGCAGGGCCTCTTCGGGGCGGCTGCGCAGGAAGGCGCCGGCCTCGGCGAAGTTGGTCGTCAGCACGCCCTTGCGCTCGTGGCGCCATTGGCCGATGCCTTGCCACACACTGGCCAGGCCGCTGAGCGACAGGCCGAAGAAGTCTTTCTGCGCCGGTGCGTCGACGACCTGCACCACGTCGACGTGGTCGTGCAGGTTCTGGCCCACGCCTTCGAGCGCGTGCTGTACCGCGATGCCGTGGCGCTGCAACTCGGCCGCCGGGCCGATGCCCGACACCATCAGCAGCTGCGGCGACTGCAGTGCACCCGCCGACAGCAGCACCTCGCGCTTGGCCTTCAGCATCACGCGCTGGCCGCCACGCAGCACCTCGACACCGACAGCGCGGCCGCCTTCGAGCACGATGCGCAGCACGTGCGCACCGGTGATCACCTCGAGATTCGGTCTGTTCAGCACCGGCGTCAGGTAGGCCTTGGCGGCGCTGTAGCGCTCACCGTTCTTGTGCGTGACCTGGTAGGGGCCGACGCCTTCTTGCGAGGCGCCGTTGAAGTCGTTGTTGAGCGTGAAGCCCGCCTGCTGGCCGGCCTGGATGAAGGCGGGCGTGTGCCGGTTCGGGCTGCGCAGGTCCATCACGTTCAGCGGGCCGCCCGTGGCGTGCCATTCGCTGGCGCCGCGCTCGTTGTGTTCGGCGCGCAGAAAATAAGGCAGCACGTCGCTGAAGCCCCAGCCCGGGTTGCCGGCGGCGGCCCAATGGTCGTAGTCCTCGCGCTGGCCACGGATGTAGACCATCGCATTGACCGAGCTCGAACCTCCCAGCACCTTGCCGCGCGGCTGATAGCCGCGGCGGCCGTTCAGGCCCCGTTGCGGCACGGTTTCGAAGGCCCAGTTGGCTTGGCCGTTCTTGGCCAGCACCGCCAGGCCGGCCGGGCAGTGGATCAGCACGCTTTTGTCGGGCGGGCCAGCTTCGAGCAGGCCGACGCGGCAGTTCGGGTCCTCGCTCAGGCGGCCAGCCAACACGCTGCCGGCCGAGCCCGCACCGATCACCAGGTAGTCAAATTCCATGCGCTCACATCCCCCCAGGCGACGCCCATGAATCGGTACGTCAATCGGCGAGGATTGGATGCCCGGGCCCCACCCCCGTCCATAGGGGCGAGTCCCGGCGGAATTTAGAGAGGGGCCTCGAGTGGCGGCTCAAGGCAAGACGTGGCGCGTGAAAGCATGTTCGCCACGCCCTGCTCCGACGTGGCAGGCTAGCGCATCACCCACGTCCCACCGACCCAGACCCAGCCGTGGCCACCCCAGCGCCAGTGGCCCCGGATCCAGACGTGCGAGCTGGTGGGTGGCGGGCCGGAATCTTCGTCGACCACCGGCGGCATCGGGGCGACGACCTCGTTGATCCAGTGGCCGCGCTCCCAGCGCCAGTGGTGACCGGCCCATTCCCAATGGCCGGGCACCCAACTCCAACCACTGGTCGCGGGCGGGGCCTGCGGCGATTCGACGATGGGCGCCGGCATCGGGCCGGGTGGGTATTCGGGTTCCGCCGGCGGCGGGGGTATGGAGGTCTCGACCGGGGCCGGATGTTCGCGGGGCGCACGCACGGCACAGCCGGTCGCGGCGAGCAGGGTCGACAAGGCCAGGCCGGCCAGGGCCAGGTGGCGAGGGTGGACATTGCGGTACATCTGCAAGACTCCTTTTTCGTTCAGCGGGCATCCCTTGCCCGGCGGTCCTGGTGGACCGCCGACGGGCACCCCACCGGCCAACCAGCAAGCGACGATCCCGCCGACTCTGCTGACCTGGCCGGCGGCGCGATCACTTGGCGGGTGGCGTGTAGTGCAGGTTCAGCTCTGCCGGTGTGCCGGCGCGCACCTCGACGGTCTGGGTGCGCTCGTTCTCGGCGTAGCGTGTGCTGACCGAGTAGCGGCCCGGCGCCAGCTTGACCTGGGTCAGCGGGCCGGCATCGTCCAGCGCCAGCACGGTGTGGCCCTTGGCGTCGGCGATGCGCAGGACCACGTTGGTCACGTAGTCGTTCTTGGCCCCTTCGGAAAAGGTCAGCCGCAGGTTGTAGTCGCTCTGATTGGCTTCGATGTGCTTGACCTCACCGCGGCCGATGCCGCCGTTGATGTAGGGCACTTCGGCCGTGGCGGCCCAGCCGCCGACAGTGGTGCCGAGCAGGGTCAGGGCGCACAAGGCACGGAAAAACGGGGCAACGGAATGCATGGCAATCTCCTTCTGGGGAGCCTGGCCGCACGCCGACCGCGCGCAAGTGCGGACGCCTTGCGTGGGCTGGTGTGTGTGGCCAAGCCTGGTGACAAGTCCCTTCGAGGGGCAATCGCCGCACCCGGCCGAGCGCGAGGCGTCAGTCCGCCGCCAGCCGCACCTGCTGCGGCTGGTCGCGTGCCAGGCGCTCCACCGCGTCGGCCATGCGGCGGGCGGTGGCATCGGCCAGTGGGGGCAATTCGCCAGCCAGGGCCTGGGCCAGCAGCCGGTTCAGCACGCCGGCGTGCGGCAGCAGCGTACCGAAGAAGTGCGGAACGCCGCCCCGGGCCAGCAGCAGCGTTGGGAAGTTCTCGATGTCTTCGGCCGCGCCTTCGGAGTCGTCCAGCGCGTCGGCGTGGTCCTCGATGTCGATCCACGCGAACTGCAGGCCCGGGTGGGTGCGCGCCGCCTCGGCCATCACCGCCCGGTAGTCGTCGCAGGTGCGGCACCAGGCGGCACACAGGCAGGCCACCAGCCAGGGTGAACGGGAAGGATCAGCATCGGGCATCGGCTGCGAGTGTGCCATTGCACCGCGCTGGCGGCCGGCAGGCTCAAGCCGACCCGGTCGGCGGCCGAAATCCGGTTCGATGCGGCCATTTGGCCGCCGCCCCGGTTCGGCCGCCGGTTGGGTACCCCTGTGCCAAAACCCTTCTCTTGATCCGTGATGACCCCCAGTTTTTCACGCCCACCCCACTTCGCGAGAGCCACCCGCAGGCTGTTGGTGGCGGCCCTCGCGGTTGCCGCGACCGCCGCGGGTGCGACCACGGTGCAAGTGCTGACCCAGGGCAAGAGCGGCCAGCCGCTGGCCGATGTGGTGCTGCTGCTGGAGCCGCAGGGTGCCAAGGCGGTCGTCAAGCCGCTGGCCCAGGTCGAGATCGCCCAACAGGGCCGCCGCTTCGTGCCGACGGTGACGGTGGTGCCGCTAGGCACCAAGGTGCAGTTCCCGAACCAGGACACGGTGCGCCACCATGTCTACTCGTTCTCGCCGGCCAAGAAGTTCGAGCTGAAGCTGTATGTCGGACGGCCGGAGAACCCGGTCGAGTTCGACCGCGCCGGCCTGGTCGTGCTGGGCTGCAACATCCACGACACGATGGTCGGCTGGGTCGTCGTCAGCGACACGCCGTGGTACGCCAAGACGCCGGCCGGTGGCCGCGCGACGCTGGCCGATGTGCCGCCCGGCAGCTATGTGCTGCGCAGCTGGCACCCCGACCTGCCCGCCGGCTCGACTGGCATCGAGCAGCCGGTGACTGTGGGGTCGGCGGCGCTGGACCTGGTCGCTCATCTGCCGGTGGCCGACAAATGAGCGTCGCCTGGCCGATCCGAAGCAGGTCTCGCCTCGCCGACGGGCCGGCGGCCTCAAGGAGGCACCAATGAGCCAGCGCCCCTTCCTGGCCAGCCTCGCCGGCCGCATCGTCACGATCTTTTTGAGCCTGCTGCTGGTGGTGCAGCTGGCTGGCTTCTTCACGATCCGCCACAGCATCGAGGCCAACGCTCGGGCCCAGCTGGCCGATCAACTGCAGGTCGGCGAACGGCTGCTCGTGCGGCTGCTGGACCAGAACGCGCAGGCGCTGACGCAGGCCGCCACCTTGCTGGCCGCCGACTACGGTTTTCGCGAGGCAGTGCTGTCGGGCGACGACGAAACCATCCGCTCTGCGCTGGACAACCATGGCGCGCGCATCGGCGCGAGCGTCACCGTGCTGTTGGAGCGTGACTTCACGCTGCGCGCGGCGGGCAGCCGGGGCGGCGAGGTGGTGCAGCCGTTGCGACAGCGCCTGGCCGCCGCGGCGGCCAGTGGCCGGCCGCCGACCACCGGACAGCTGGTGCTGGTCGGCGAACGGCCGTACCAGTTCGTCGTCGTGCCGATGAAGGCGCCGTTGGAGATCGGCTGGGTGGTCATGGGCTTTGCCGTCGATCACACCTTGGGACAGGACTTGCGCGCGTTGTCCGGCCTGCACCTGGCGCTGCTGGCACAGCCCGCGGGTGCTTCGGCGCGGGTGGTGCAAAGCACCTTGGCCCCATCGCTGAACGCCCACCTCGTCCAGCTGCCGCCGCAAGGGCCGACCGAATTCGAAGCCGGTGGCGAAACGCTGGAGGGTCGCATCAGCCAGTTGGCGCGCACGCCAAGCGGCGAGCTGCGGGCCGTGCTGGCACGTTCGGTGGACGAGACGGTGGCCCCTTACCGGCGGCTGCAGACGCTGCTGCTGGGCATCACGCTGCTGGGCGCCGCGGTGTTCGCAGTCGGCTGCGTGTTGACGGCCCGGCGCGTGACGCGGCCGCTGCGCGCACTGGTCGATGCCAGCCGGCGCCTGGGCCAGGGCGATTTCGACACCCCGGTGGCCCACCCCGACCGCGACGACGAGCTGGGCGAGCTGGCCACGGCGTTCGACGGCATGCGCGAGGTGACGCGGCGCCGGCTGTACCTGGACGACCTGACCGGGCTGCCGAACCGCGGCCAGTTCAGCCGCCGCTTGAGCCAGGCACTGGAGGCCGGCCCGGTCGCGGTGCTGATGCTAGACCTGGACCGCATCAAGCAGGTCAACGACAAGCTGGGCTACCAGATGGGCAACCGCCTGCTGGTGCGCGTCGGCGAAAGGCTGCAGGCGCTGGCAACCGGCCACGGCAGCATGGTCGCGCGGCTGTCGGGCGACGAGTTCGCGCTGATGCTGCCGGGCGCCAGCCGGCAAGAGGCCGATGCCACCGCGCAGGCCGTGCTGGCGGCGCTGGAGCAACCGGTGCGGCTGGACGACAGCGTCGTCGACGTGGCCGCCGGCATCGGCATCGCGTGCGCGCCTGAGCACGCCCAGAACGCCGAGGCACTGCTGAGCCGCGCCGAGGTGGCGATGTACGAGGCCAAGCACCGCCGCGCCGGCCGCCTGACCTACGACGCCGCGTTCGACCACGGCAGCACGACGACGCTGACGCTGCTGGGCGAGATGCGCCGGGCACTGCAGCACAACGAACTGCGCCTGTTCATCCAGCCCAAACTGCACCTGCTGGACGGCACGCTGGTCGGCGCCGAAGCGCTGGTGCGCTGGCAACACCCCGAGCGGGGGCTGGTGCCGCCGCTGGAGTTCATCCCGTTCGCCGAAGAGACCGGCTTCATCCACGAGCTGAGCCTGTGGGTGGTCGATGAAGCGGCTCGCCTGTTGGCGCGCTGGCAGGCGCCTGGGCTGCTGCCGCGGCTGTCGGTCAACCTGTCGGTGCACGACTTGATGAAGGCCGACCTGGTCGAACGCCTGAGTGCCAGATTGCTGCGCCACGGCGTGCCACCGCAGGCCTTGTGCCTGGAGATCACCGAGAGCGCGATCATGAACGACCCGCAGCGCGCACTGCAGACCTTGCAGGCACTGAAGGCGTTGGGCTGCAAGCTGTCGATCGACGACTTCGGCACCGGCTACAGCTCGTACGCGACGCTGCGCAACTTGCCTGTCGACGAGCTGAAGATCGACATGTCCTTCGTCAAGGCGATGGAGAAGGTGCCCAAGGACGCGATGATCGTGCGCTCGATCATCGAGGTGGCGCACAACCTGAACCTGAGCGTCGTCGCCGAGGGTGTCGAGAACGAGGCGATCCGCCAGCAGCTGGCACTGCTCGGCTGCGACGAGGCGCAGGGCTGGCACATCGGCCGGCCGATGCCGGTCGAGGCGTTCGAAGTCTGGGCCGAGGCGCACCACGCGCGGCTCGCGGCGGCGCGCAGCGTCACGGCCTGAAGGCGCGTCAGCGCAGCTTGGCCATCAAGGCCTGCACTTCATCCATCACTTCGACCAGCCTCAGCCCGCGGTCACTGCTGGCGAGGCGGGCGCCGAGCTCCTGCTGCATGTAGCACACCGTCAGGCGCACGTACGTGCTTTCCAGCGCCTTGCGCACGGCGGCCAGCTGGCCGGCGATCTCGAGACAAGGCTGGTCTTCCTCGATCATGCGCTGCACGCCGCGCAACTGCCCCTCGGCACGCTTCAGTCGGTTCAGCAGATCGGTGCGGGTCTTGGCATCGGTGAAGGTGACCATGCGCGCGATTGTGGCAAGAACGAAAAAAGGCGCCCACCGATTGCTCGGTGGGCGCCTTTGGATGTCAGCCTCGCGGCCGCGGCGTCAAGAAAGACTCAGAAGCGGTATGAAGCGCCGAGTGTGAACGCGCGTCCGGTCGGGTCGGTGTAGCGGCCGTCGTAGCCCACCTGGTTGCCGCCCACGAGCTTGAGGGAGCGCGGGGGGGCTTCGTCAAACAGGTTGGTGATGCCGGCCGTGAAGCGCAGGGCCTGGCTGAACTGCCAGCGGGTCTGCCAGTCGACGAGCGTGTAGGACCGCACCTTGCCGTTGTAGGCGACGCCATCGCCAGTCGCCTCATCCGTTACGTTGCCCGAGTCGGCCGTGAACGCCTGGTCCTTGTAGCCGGACTTGTTCTTCGCGATCAGCGTGTGCGTKAAGTCGCCGTGCTGCAAGCCCAGCGTCAAACGCACGATGTTGCGGAAGACCACGTTGTTGTCGCCGCCGAATTTGCCCAGGTCCGACTGCTTGCCGCCCGGCAGCTCGTAATCGGCCTTGAGCATGTGCGTTCCGCTCAGGCCGGCTGACAGCTTCCCGATCGGGGTGGTCGTGCGGTAGTCGAATTCCCAGTCGAGGCCTTGATAGTTGGCCTTGCCGGCATTGAACGGCTTCTGGATCAGGGCCACCGTCGGATAGCCGGCCGGATCCTGGTAGGGGATCACGAACAATTCCTGCAGCGAGCCCGCGTTGGCAAAGGCGTAGCCCTCGGGCATGCCGTTCAGGATCTGGTCCTTCAGCTTCACGGACCAGTAGTCGAGGCCCATCGACAGACCCGACTGCGCCGGCTCCCAACGCCCACCCAGGGTCCACTGGCGGGACGATTCGGCCTTGAGGCCCGCGCTTCCGCTGGCCGGGTTGCCCGCCGAGATCAGATCCCATTGCTGCGGGCCGGAGCCGTTTGCCACGCAAGTCGGGTGCGTCGGGAACGGGCAGACATAGGAGCCCGAGGTGTTCGTGGCGAACGCGAGCGGTGCTGCGATCTGGTTGACCGACGGCGCCTTGAAGCCAGTGCCCAGCGAGCCGCGCACGAGCACGCCCTCCAGCGGCTGGCTGCGGAAGCTCAGCTTGTAGGTCGCATGGCTGAAGGTGTTGCCTTCGTCCTCCGCCGGCAGCGGCTCAAGGTTGTTCGGATCCTGGGTGAAGGGCATCTGGTTGTGCACCTTGTCGTAGCGGTCGTAGCGAACCGAGGCGGTGATTTCCGTCTTTTTCGCCACCGGCATCAGCAACTCGGCGAACAGACCGTAGTTGTTGCGGCTCGCTTCCATCGGCACATAGCCATAGAAGCCGCCGACGGCGTAGTTGGTCTTGCCGACCTGGCCCGGGGTGCCGTTGCCGAATTGCGCCAGGTCGCTGGTCTCCTGCTTGAGCGTCTGTTTGGCGTAATCAAAGCCCAAGCCCAGCACCGAGGTGCCGCCGCCCATGGCGAACATGTCCTTCGAGGCGTGCAGGTTGAACACGTTCTGCGAGCTGGTCGTCTTCAGGAACGTGCCGCTCAACAACGCGTCGTCGAGGTTCTGACCGTCAATCGGCACGAGAGGATCGTAGGCACCCGTTTTGATCAGGTCCACGAACTTGTTGAAGTCCATGTAACCGCCCGCGAGCTTGTCCTGATCCCGGTTCGACGAGAACACCACGCTGGTGCCGTAGTCCCAGCCCGCCAAGGTGCCTTCGAGGCCCAGCACGTAGTGCTGCGCTTCGGTCACGAAGTCGTCGGTGCGGGGGCCCGCCTCCATGGCGCGATAGCGCATCTGGCCGCCGGTGCTGGGGTTGCCGGTCGACGTCAGGTAGGGGACGACGTACTTGTTCCAGAGGATGTCGAGCGGCCGGCCGGGCAGGTCGTTCGTCCCCAGGCCCATCGGCTGGGCGGGCGGCGCGAACGCTGCGGTCATGCTGAACTTCGAGTACAGCGCTTCGGCGAACAGCGTGTGGTCGGCGCCGAGCTTGAAGCGGCCGCTGAGGTAGAAGCTGTCGCGCTCGGATTCAGGGATGTCCTGCACCATCGCGGCGTAGTTCGTTCGGCACTTGGTGCCCGACACGAACACGTTCGGATTCGTCCCGCAGTTGCCGTTCAGGTCAAAGTACGGGTTGAAGGAGGGCGCGTCAGGACTGGGTGGCGTGGGTAAATCGAGGTAGATGCTGCCCGGCAGGGAGTTGCTCGAGGTCTGGTCGAAAACGACCCGCTTCCCGTCGAGGTTGAACGTGATGAGGCCGCCCTTCTTGGAGAAATCGCGGTCCTTGGCMCACAGCACTTCCTGCACGTCGTGGCTGTAGGAAGCCAGGATGTTGAAGCCATCGGTGTCCAGACTCCCGAAGCCCTTGCTGATGCCGGCGCTCCACTTGTTGCCGCCCTTCTCCTGGGGCGCGCTGCCGTTGAAGAACACGCTGAACTGGGTCAGGTCCTTCTTGGTGATGAAGTTCACCACCCCGGCGATCGCGTCCGAACCATAGAGCGCCGATGCGCCGTCCGTCAGCACCTCGACGCGCTCGACGGCATCGAGCGGAAGGCTCTCAAGGTTCACCGCGCCGTCGCCACCCGAGGCGCCGAAGCCGCCGAAGGGCGCGACGCGCCTGCCGTTGAGCAGCACCAGCGTGTATTTCTGGTCGAGCGCGTGGATGGCGGCGGTGGTGTTGCCGAACCCGTTGCCGTTGACCGAACCCGAAGACTGCTGGAAGTTGCCGCCGGTCATCGCCGGCAAGGCCTGGATCAGGTCGGTGACCGAAGTGGTGCCGCTCTTTTCGATGGCGTCGCGCGAGATCACCGTGACGGGCAGAGCCCCCTCGGCCTCAATGCGGCGGATCGACGAACCGGTGATCTCGACACGCTGGGTGGGCTGGGGTTGGTCTGCATCGGCCGCCATGGCCGGCAGTGCGAGCGCGGCACCTCCGGCGACTGCGCCGTCGAGCGCCAGCGTGATGGCGCGGGCAAGTACGTTCTTACGGAGGTGTCTCAAGTCTTTCTCCTCAAGCATTTCGATTCGCGGCACCGCGAAGCCTTATGGGCCGGGTGCCGCCCCCTCACGTCGCGGTGCGACAGGCGGTAGCAAGACGCAAAAAGCTTGCCACCGGCGACGCACCACGCCGACTGGCACCGATTGTGTTGGCCCTGTCAAGCGGCCTGCTGCTGGGACCAACCCGCGAGTTGGCGCTTTCGCCACAGGTGATGCGACGAACTGCGGCCCAGGGCGACGAAGTGTCGCCATCCAGGAGGTCAGTTAGAGGGTTGTCTAGGCAGGGCCTGCGGCCCGGCCACCCGCAGGGCCTGTCAGGGCGAGCCGCTACCATCGTGGCCAATGCTTTCGATTTCCCCCGCCGTCGACCCGGCCGCGCTGCTGCACGAAGTCTTCGGTTATGCCCAGTTCCGCGGCCACCAGCAGGCCATCGTCGACCATGTGATTGCTGGCGGCGACGCGCTGGTGCTGATGCCCACCGGCGGCGGCAAGAGCCTGTGTTACCAGGTGCCGGCGATCGCCCGCCACCGCACCGGGCTGGGCGTGACGGTGGTGGTCAGCCCGCTGATCGCGCTGATGCATGACCAGGTTGGTGCACTCGAGGAGGCCGGCGTGCATGCGGCTTTCCTCAACTCGACGCTGGATTCGGCCGGCGCGCAGGCGGTCGAGCGCGAGCTGCTGTCGGGCCGGCTGGTGATGCTGTACGCGGCGCCCGAGCGCATCACCAACCCGCGCTTCCTGGCGATGCTCGATTCGTTGCATGAGCGTGGGCAGTTGAGCCTGATCGCGATCGACGAGGCGCATTGCGTCAGCCAGTGGGGCCACGACTTCCGCGAAGAGTATCTGCAGCTGGGCCAGCTGGCAGACCGTTTCCCGACCGTGCCGCGCATCGCACTGACCGCGACCGCCGACGAGCACACCCGCGCCGACATCCTGGACCGGCTGCAACTGACCGAGGCTCGCGCCTTCGTCTCGAGCTTCGACCGGCCGAACATCCGTTACACCATTGTCGAGAAGGACAACGCGCGCACCCAGCTGCTGCGCTTCCTGCGCGACGAGCACGAGGGCGACGCCGGCATCGTCTACTGCCAGAGCCGGCGCAAGGTCGAAGAGACGGCAGAGTGGCTGAGCGGCGAAGGCCTGGCCGCCTTGCCGTATCACGCCGGGCTGGACGCCGACGTGCGGCGCCGCCACCAGGACCGCTTCCTGCGCGAAGACGGGCTGGTGATGGTGGCCACGGTGGCCTTCGGCATGGGCATCGACAAGCCCGACGTGCGCTTCGTGGCCCACCTGGACCTGCCGAAGAACATTGAAGGTTATTACCAGGAAACCGGCCGCGCCGGCCGCGACGGTGAACCGGCCGATGCGTGGATGACCTACGGCCTGGCCGACGTGGTGAACCAGCGCCGCATGATCGACGAGAGCACGGCCGGCGAAGACTTCAAGCGCCTGCAGGTCGGCAAGCTCGACGCGCTGCTGGCGCTGGCCGAAAGCCTGGATTGCCGGCGCCAGCGGCTGCTGGCCTATTTCAGCGAAGACAAGCCGGTTGGCTACCGTTGTGGCAACTGCGACAACTGCCTGAGCCCACCGCAGCGCTGGGACGCGACCGAAGCGGCGCGCAAGGCGCTGTCGTGCATCTACCGCTTTCGCCAGCATTCGGGCATCGGCTATGGCTCGACCCACCTGATCGACGTGCTGCGCGGCAAGTCGACCGACAAGACCCGTGAGCGTGGCCACGAGCAGTTGTCGACTTTCGGCATCGGCGCCGACCTGAGCGAGGCGCAGTGGCGCGGCGTGATCCGCCAGCTGATCGCGCTTGGCCACCTGGCCAGCGAAGGTGAATACAACACACTGGCGCTGACCGACAGCGCTCGCGCGGTACTGCGCGGCGAGGTCCAGATCGAGTTGCGCGAGGCCCGCGAGCCGACGCCGCGCTCGCGGAGCTCACGCAGCAAGGCCGGCGCATCGCCCAAGGTGCCGCGCGCCGCCGCTACGCTGGACACGCAAGGTCAGGCGCGCTTCGCCGCGTTGAAAACCTGGCGCAGCGAGGTGGCCAAGGAGCACAACCTGCCGGCGTACATCGTGTTCAACGATGCGACGCTGGCGCAGATGGCCGCCGACGCGCCCGACTCGCTGGCGGCATTGGCCGGCATCAGCGGTGTCGGGGCGAAGAAGCTGGAGGCCTACGGTCGCCAGATTTTGCGGGTTTTGGAACAACTGGACGAAGGATGAGGCTGACGATGGCGTTACGTTCTATTTCCAACCGATGGTCGCGGGCCGCCGGATTGCTAACGCTCGCCTTTTTTGCCGGTCAGGCTCTGGCCGACGGGGGTGCGCCGGCCGCTCAGCCGCAGGGGCGCCTGATGGCCGACTGGCCCCAACGGCTGACGGCCGCCGGCTGCCCGACATTGCCAGGCAAGCCGGATGAGCGGCGTTGCACTACGCGTGACAGCTTCGTGGTTTGCAAAGAGGCGGTCGACGCCGGCCACCTGAAGCGCTGCGAGCTGGCCAATACCAAAGAGACCTACCCGGCGCCGCGCTGAAATCACTTGAAGCGAAGTCAACCTCGGAGATCGTGATGTCCCGACCGCCTACCTGCCTGGTTGTCTTTCACCACCCAGGCCCGGCCTGGCAGCCCGGCGTGCCGGTGTTCGAGCAACCGGGTCTGCAAGCCCACGTCGACCACTACCGGGGCTTGCTGCAAAGTGGTCAATTGGGTGCCGGCGGGCCGTTTCTCGACGAACAGGGCGGCGGCATGATGGTCGCCAAGCCCGGCATGCCGCATGACGAGCTGCTGGCGTTCGCGGAAAGTGACCCGGCGGTGAAAACCGGGCTGTTGCGGGTGGCCGTGCGGCCCTGGATGCCCGCGATGCGCGCCGACGACGGCCTGGTCTGACCCACGCCGCCCGCGACGCCTGACCCAGCGCCGCCCTCCCGGGAGGCGCCTAGCCAATGGCCGCGGCTCAGCGCTTCTGGTCTGACTTCTGCTGGCGGGCCAGACTCTGCCGGTCGCTGCCAAAAGCAGCCGTCCAGAACGGCTCGAACTTCTGACCTTTTTCCGGCGGCGGCAGCACATGCTTGGCGTCGCGCAAATGAGGTTGGCGGTTGGTAAGGGCTGACTTCTGCATGATCATAGACATTGGTTTGACCGGATCCCCCTTGTTCTTGGGGTCACGGTATCAGGGTCAACGCGGGGGTCTGGGTCATGGATGACAAGCAAAAGGCACGAACGCAAAAATTTGTGAACCTTTGGCGGCGCCCCAGGTCGCGCCCGGCGCGGGTCCACCGACACGCCCGCACGGGCCCAGGGTGCGCCCCGTGGCTGCCATCGTTATCATGGCCGGTTGCCCTTGCGAAACCCCATGCCCGACCCGCTCCCGACCCGCCAGAAGTCCCCCGCCGCGCGCGCCAAGCGCGCCGAAAGCGCGCCTGAAACGCCCGCCGTCCGCCCGCCAAGTGCGGCCGAGCCGCCCGCAATCCGCAGGCTGAATGGGCCCGACGCGCCCGCAATTCGCGTGCGTGGGGCCCGCACCCACAACCTGAAGAACATCGACCTCGACATCCCCAAGTACGCCTTGGTGGTGATCACCGGCTTGTCCGGCTCGGGCAAGTCCAGCCTGGCGTTCGACACGCTGTATGCCGAAGGCCAGCGGCGCTATGTCGAAAGCCTGTCGGCCTATGCGCGGCAGTTCCTGCAGCTGATGGACAAGCCCGATGTCGACGTGATCGAAGGGCTGTCGCCGGCGATCAGCATCGAGCAGAAGGCCACCAGCCACAACCCGCGCTCGACAGTCGGCACGGTGACCGAGATCCACGACTACCTGCGCTTGCTGTACGCCCGTGCCGGCACGCCGTTCTGCCCGGACCACGAACTGCCGCTGGCCGCGCAAAGCGTCAGCCAGATGGTCGACGCAGTATTGGCGCTGCCCGAGGAGACCCGGCTGATGGTGTTGGCGCCGGTGGTGCGCGACCGCAAGGGCGAGTTCGTCGAATCGTTCGCCGATTGGCAGGCTCAAGGGTATGTGCGGTTCCGGGTCGACGGCCAGGTCGTCGAGGCGACCGATCTGCCCAAGCTGAAGAAGACCGAGAAGCACGACATCGACGTCGTGATCGACCGGCTCAAGAGTCGGCCCGACATCAAGCAGCGCGTCGCCGAGAGTTTCGAGGCGGCGCTACGGATTGCCGATGGCCGCGCGGTCGCGCTGGAAATGGATTCGGGCCGTGAGCACCTGTTCTCGGCCCGCTTCGGCTGTCCGGTCTGCAGCTACTCGCTGCCCGAGCTGGAGCCGCGGCTGTTCTCGTTCAACTCGCCGGTGGGCGCCTGCCAGCATTGCGACGGCCTGGGCGTGCAGACGGTCTTCGACCCCGAGCGGGTGGTCGCCTTTCCGTCGTTGTCGATGRCCGCCGGCGCGGTCAAAGGTTGGGACCGCCGCAACGCCTACACCTTCTCTCTGCTTGAAAGCGTGGCCAAGCACTACCGCTTCGACATCGACCAGCCCTTTGAAGGTTTGTCCACCCAGGCCCAGCAGGTGCTGTTGTACGGCTCGGGCGAAGACGAGATCGAGTTCCTCTACGAAGCCGAAGGCAAGGGCGGCCGCACGCGCGTCGTCAAGCGCTCGCATCCCTTTGAAGGCATCCTGCCGAACTTCGAGCGGCGCTATCGCGAGACTGATTCGGTGGCCGTGCGCGAAGACCTCGCGCGTTACCAGAGCGCCAAGCCTTGTGCGCACTGCCACGGCACCCGGTTGAAGCGCGAAGCCCGCCATGTCTTCTTGCCCGGCACCGAAGCCGAGCGCGGCAAGCCGATCTACGAGGCCGAGCACCTGACGCTGGCCGACGCGCTGGCCTGGTTCGAGCAGCTCGCGTTGACTGGTGCCAAAGCCGAGATCGCCGACAAGGTGGTGCGCGAGATCCGCGCGCGGCTGAAGTTCTTGAACGACGTCGGCCTGAATTACCTGAGCCTGGACCGCAGCGCCGACACCTTGTCCGGCGGTGAGGCCCAGCGCATCCGCCTGGCCAGCCAGATCGGCTCCGGCCTGACCGGCGTGATGTACGTGCTTGATGAGCCCAGCATCGGCCTGCACCAGCGCGACAACGAGCGCCTGATCGGCACGCTGAAGCATTTGCGCGACCTGGGCAACAGCGTGCTGGTGGTCGAGCACGATGAAGACATGATCCGCGCCGCCGACTGGTGCGTGGACATGGGGCCGGGTGCTGGCGTGCACGGCGGGCAGGTCATCGTTGCCGGTACGCCGGACGAGGTGGCTGCCCATCCCGACTCGCTGACCGGCCAGTACCTGGGCCGCGCGCTGCGCATCGACGTGCCACCGCGTCCGACGCAGGCGGTCGGCGGTGACGGCACCAGCGCGCTGAAGATCGTCAACGCCCACGGCAACAACCTGAAAGGCGTGACCGTCGATGTGCCGGTCGGGCTGTTTACTTGTGTCACCGGCGTCTCTGGTTCGGGCAAGAGCACGCTGGTCAACGACACTTTGTATGCGGCGGTCGCACGCAAGCTCTACAACAGCCATGCCGAGGCGGCGCCGCATGATTCGATCGAAGGCCTCGAAGCCTTCGACAAGGTCATCAACGTCGACCAAAGCCCGATCGGCCGCACGCCGCGCTCGAACCCAGCCACCTACACGGGGCTGTTCACGCCGATCCGCGAACTCTTTGCCGAGGTGCCGGCGGCGCGCGAACGCGGCTACGGCGCCGGGCGCTTCAGCTTCAACGTCAGCGGCGGCCGCTGCGAGGCCTGCCAGGGCGATGGGGTGCTGAAGGTCGAGATGCACTTCCTGCCCGATGTCTACGTGCCCTGCGACATCTGCCATGGCAAGCGCTACAACCGCGAGACGCTGGAGATCCTCTACAAGGGCCGCAACATCGCGCAGGTGCTGGACATGACGGTGGAGGACGCGCACGAGTTCTTCAACGCCGTGCCGACCATCGCACGCAAGCTGCAGACCTTGCTCCACGTCGGCCTGGGCTACATCACGCTGGGCCAGAGCGCGACCACGCTGTCGGGCGGCGAAGCGCAGCGCGTCAAACTGGCGCTCGAACTGAGCAAGCGCGACACCGGCCGCACGCTGTATATCCTCGACGAACCGACCACCGGCCTGCACTTCCACGACACGGCGCAACTGCTGAAGGTGCTGCACCAGCTGCGCGATGCCGGCAACACGATCGTCGTGATCGAGCACAACCTCGACGTGATCAAGACCGCGGACTGGCTGATCGACATGGGCCCCGAAGGCGGTGCCGGCGGCGGCACGGTGGTGGTCGAAGGCACGCCTGAAACGGTGGCCGCCTGTGCCGCCAGCCACACCGGCCGCTTCCTGGCGTCGCTGCTGCGGGAGTGAGGAACGCATCCGCCGCGCGGCCTTCGCGGTCCGCGCGGAGGGTGACGGCGCGACGGACTCAAGCATTCCGTCACGGCCGGGCCATGCCTGCCCGTGCCGGCGCTGCGCCACAATCAGCCCTTCGCTGGCACGGCCACCCGGGAGGTTTGGGGGGTTGTTCGCCAGACCCTGGCGGAGTGGGACGATGGCATGGCGACCCGCGCCCGAGCCGGCTGACGAGAGTCAGCGTCAGGCGACGTTGCGCGACTTGGGCTGGTTCAGCCCGCAAAGCGACGGCTTGAGCGAAGCCGCCCCGCTGGGTGCCCTGCGCGCCCTCGCAGATGCCGCACGACGGCTCTGCGCTTGCCCGGTCGGCCTGCTGTCGCTGGTCGGTGACCAGCACACCTGCCAGGTCGGGGTCGACGAAGACGAGACCACGACGGTGCGGACACTGCCGCGCGCCGAAGCCATTTGCGCCCACGCGGTGGCCGCCGGCACCTTCTTGGAAGTGCCGGACATCCGGCTCGACCCGCGCTTCGCTGAAGTGCCCACGCCCGCCGGCAGCGAACCCTGGCGCTTCTATGCGGCCGTCCCGTTGCGGCTTCACGACCATGTGGTGGGCACGTTGTGTGTCGCCAGTCCGCGGCCGCATCGGCTGGACGATGCCCAGCGCCAACAGCTGGCCCAGTTGGCGATCGCCGCCGAAGCCCTGCTGACGACGCAGCATTCACGCGAGCACCTTGACCGCGAGCGCCGGCGCCTGGCCGATCTGGCGCGCGCCTCGGGTGATTGGTTGTGGGAGCTGGACGCCGATTTGCGTCACCGCTGGCTGTCCGAAGAGTTCGAGCGCCTGACCGGCATGCCGGCGCGGCTGCTGCTCGGCCAGCCGTTGGCCGACGAGCCTTGCGTGGACGGCACGGGTGACCCCTTGCCCTGCGGCGCCACATTGCTCGGCCGTCTGGCCCAGCGCCACCCGATGACCCGCGAGGTCACCCGCTTCGACGCGGCGCACCGCGGCAGCCTCTACATCTCGCGCAGTGCGGTGCCGGTGTTCGATGAACATGGCGATTTTCAAGGATGGCGAGGCAGCGCGCGAGACGTGACCGCGCAGGTGCTGGCCAGCCGCGAGACGCGCGAGCGCGACCAGCGCATGCACAAGCTGCTGGCGCAACTGCCCGGCGCCGCTTTCCAGATGCGGCTGGAGCCCGACGGTACGCTGCCTCACTATTTGTATGTCAACGACGGATTGCGGCTGTTGATCGGCGGCAGCGACGACGACCACACACCAACGCTGCGCCGAATCGCCGAGGTCGACCGCGGCCGCTTCGTCGACGCCGTGCTGGCTTCGATGCAGACGATGCAGCCGATGCGGGTCGAGGTCCGCTTCGAGCGAGCCGACGGGCAACAGCGCTGGGTCGAGACGCGGGCGACGCCGGAACGGCAGGCCGATGGCCGGATCGTCTTCCACGGCTTCACCTGGGACATCACCGAGCGCCATCAGGCGCAGGACGCGCTGCGCGAGCACGAGTCGCTGCGTCTGGCGCACGACAGCGCCGAACGCGCCAGCCGTGCGAAGAGCGAATTCCTGTCACGCGTCAGCCACGAGTTGCGAACCCCGCTGAACGCGATCATCGGCTTCACCCAGTTGATGAGTCTGGACCGTGAGCAGACCTTGGTCGGCGCCCAGCGCCACCGGCTCGATGGCGTGCGCAAGGCCGGACAAGCCCTGCTGACGCTGGTCGACGACATGCTCGATCTGTCACGCATCGAGCAGGGTGCACTGACGCTGCGCAGCGAGTCGCTCAGCCTCACCGAATTGCTGCGCGCGAGCATCGAGGCGGTGCAGCCGCTGGCCACCGCCCGATCGGTGTCCCTGCAGCTGGTCGTGCCGGCGGGTGCGCGCGTGCAGGGTGATGCGGCGGCGTTGGAACAGGTGCTGGTCAACCTGCTGTCCAATGCGATCAAGTACAACCGAGCAGGGGGCCGTGTCACCGTGACACTGCAGCAATCGAACGACGTCGCTCCGATGCCGCTGCTGGCGATCCGTGACCAGGGCGAAGGGCTGCGTGCCGATCAGCTGGCCCAGCTGTTCCAGCCGTTCCATCGCCTGGGTGCCGAGCGGCGCCGCATCAGCGGCACCGGTCTCGGCCTGGTGATCGCGCGTGGCCTGGCCCGCGCGATGGGTGGCGACATCGATGCTGTGAGCGAGCCGGGCCGCGGCAGCTGCTTCAACCTGCGGATGGTGGCCGCGGCGGGCACGATCGGCGGTCGGGCACCGGCGGCCGAACCGCAGACTGACACCGAGTCGACCGATGGCTCGGGTGGTCGCGTCGTGCTCTATGTCGAGGACGAGCCGCTCAATGTGCTGCTGATGGAGGAAGTCTTCCGTACGCAGCCGGGCTGGACGCTGCATGTTGCCCACGACGGTGGCAGCGGTGTCGAACTGGCGACGCAGGTGCGGCCGGATCTGGCGCTGATCGACATGAACCTGCCCGACATGAACGGGCTCGAGGTGTTGCGCCGGATTCGCGCGCAACCGGTCACCGCGGACCTGCTGTGCGTGGCACTGTCGGCTGACGCGATGAACGAGCAGATCGCTGCGGCGCTGGCTGCCGGCTTCGACGACTACTGGACCAAGCCGATCGACCTGAATCGGCTGGTCGAAGAAGTGCGACGCGTCATCGATGCGCGGCGAGCGTTCGACCGCTCCTGAAGCCACCGCCCGCGTCGGGCGGGATGCGCGAGCACCCATGCCGCGGCGGTTCGATCGAAGACAGGCATGAAAAAAGCCGGCGGGTGCCGGCTCTTCATCGTGGGGCCGGGCGGCTCGTGAGCCGCCCGCCAGATCAGCTCAGGTGACTGTTGATCAGCTTGGTCATCTCGAACATCGAGACCTGCGCCTTCTTGAAGATTTCCTTCAGCTTGGCGTCGGCGTTGATCATCGTCTTCTTGGCCTTGTCCTGCAGGCCATTCTTCTTGATGTATTCCCAGACCTTCTTCGTCACCTCGGTGCGCGGCACGGCCTTGTCGCCGATG